>JBNJCW010000044.1:0-17144 GCA_051744345.1 Actinomycetota bacterium | reverse complement strand
TTAGAACTGGTCGAGAGGAGCTAAATGTTTAACCATCAGGCAGGTAGAAGAAAGGCTACCTTCAAAACCTGTCATTTTTGGTGGGTTTTGTAAACCAGGTTATATGGAGAGCAACGTAAGATACAATAAAAAAACAAGAATGCAGGAAATTGAATATAATTTCAGGGATGTGGAAAAACCCAACCTTTTCCGGAATTTCTACCCTTACACGGAGATACCTAAAATTGTATTCAATCACCGGATTGTCCCCATGAATATTCCTGAAAAACTTTATATTACAGACACTACATTCCGTGACGGGCAGCAGGCAAGATCACCCTATACCGTAGATCAGATAAGCCGCATTTATGATTTGCTGCACCAGCTGGATAACGGGTCAGGGGTAATAAGGCAGTCTGAGTTCTTTGTGTACTCAAAAAAAGACAAGGAAGCGGTCCAAAAATGTATGGAAAAGGGATATCAGTACCCCCGTATTTCATCATGGATCAGGGCAAAAAAAGAAGACTTTGAGATTGTAAAGAACCTGGGCATAAAAGAAACAGGGATTCTGGTTTCCTGTTCAGACTACCACATATTTAAAAAACTTAACATGAACCGGTCACAGGCAATAAAGGCCTATCTGGGAGTGGTAAGCGATGCCCTGGAAGCAGGGATAATCCCCAGGTGCCATCTGGAGGATATCACCAGGGCGGATTTCTATGGCTTTGTACTGCCATTTGTCAACCAGCTGATGGAGTTGGCTTCCCAGACAAAAAGCCCGGTTAAAATAAGGGCCTGCGATACCCTGGGGCTGGGTGTATCCATACAGGGAGTAGCGCTTCCCAGGAGTGTGCCCCAGATCATATATGGGCTGGTAAACTATGGCGAGGTACCCTCAGAATGGCTGGAATGGCACGGCCACAATGACTTTTACAGTGCAGTTACCAACTCGGTTAACGCATGGCTGTACGGGGCAGCATCGGTTAATACCTCTCTGCTGGGTATAGGAGAGCGGACGGGGAATACTCCCCTGGAATCAATGGCTGTAGAATTTGTTCAGCTCAAAGGGCAGGATTACGGAATGAACCTGCAGGTAATAACCGATATAGCTGATTTTTTTGAAAATGAGCTGGATTATGAGATACCGCCCAGGACCCCGTTTGTGGGAAGGGCATTTAATTCAACACGGGCAGGCATCCATGCTGACGGTCTGCTAAAGGATGAAGAGATATATAACATATTCGATACGAAGAAGATTTTAGGCAAACCGCCTACGGTAGTAATAGATGCACATTCAGGCCTGGCAGGAATTGCCGCCTGGCTGAACGGCTACTTCATGCTCAGAGACGAAAGAAAGATTGATAAAAAAGACCCCAAGGTAAAAAAGATAAAGGAATGGGTAGATAATGAGTATGAGGAAAACCACCGTACCACAGTAATAGGTGACGCAGAAATGGAACAGCTGGTAAGAGAATACATGCCTGAGCTTTTCAGGCTGAGAGAAAGCCGGGTAGAATAATTACAGGCCGGCCGTGTAAGCAGTCAATGTTTTACGGGGGTCACCAAATCTATATATTATGTCATACAGGCTGCCGAAAAGAGGCAGCCTGTTTTCTATGCCCAGTCTTTTTACATAATCATAGCCAAGCTTCAGCGCATGGTAGCCCTCTGCAATCTCCTGGGCTAAAAACATCTCCCGGTAGGCCTTATCCGGCCCAGCTCCCTTTCCCACCAGCTCTCCATACCGCCTGTTTCTGCCTGACTGTGAGGTAACATACAAATCCCCTATTCCTGCTCCCCCATAAGCCGTATCTTTGTTTCCCCCGGCTGCGCCTACTATCTCCTTTAGTTCTTCTGCTGCCTGGTTAAACAGAAGGGAGCTGAAATTATGGTATTCTTTTCCCTGTCCAGAATAAAGCCCATCACATATGCCCAGGGAAATAGCATATACATTTTTAAACGCAGAGCACAGCTCAACCCCGCATACATCTTTTTGTCTGCTGATCCTGTAATAAGGGGTTTGGAAACTGCCTTTCTTAAAACCTGTGGCCCCGCTTACAGCGTATACGCTTAAAGTGGGAATATGGCTGGCCAGCTCCACTGCCTTTACCGGCCCCCCTACCGATACCCAGGGAAGCTTTCTGCCAAACCTTTCCCCATACATACCCAAGGCTGCCTCGCTTATCCTTTCTATCCTGCCGCGGTATTCTACCAGCCCTTTGGTAAGGGCAAAAACCGTCTGGCCCTCTATATCTCTGCATTGGATAAACTTTGAAAAAACAGGCAAAAACCCCTCACTGGAAACAGCCATAAACACAGCATCCACACCGTCCACCGCCTGCTGGAGCTGGGTGGATAAAAAAAGCTCTACCCCCGCAGGCAGGGATTTGTTTAGTTTAGGGTGGGTTCCGGCCCTCAATTTTGACATAATGCCGTCATCCAGCCAGGTTCCCCAGAGGTTAACCTCCACCCCATTGTCTGCTAATGGAAAGGTAATGGCACCTCCCATATATCCAGCACCCAGAACTGCTGCCTTCATTCCTGTAAGCCTTTCCGTTAGTAAAATAAAAAGTATATACCGGTATATACAGCTATAATTATAAACATAAAGGACGCCATATTGGCAATAGACAGTTTCAGAGCTTTTTTTATGTCTGCGGCCTCAAAGTCCCTTGATTTTTTCCCAATATAAGGCAAAAATACCATCTGGTTAAAATAATAGCCCGCTCCCCCCAACCTTACCCCCAGTGCCCCTGCAAAAGCAGCCTCGGGATAACCGCTGTTGGGACTTTTATGCCTGGAAGCATATTTTTTTACCGCATCCAGGCTTGCCTTAAAGCTCCCCCCAACAGTAAAGCTTAAAAGCGAGCTGATAAGCGCGGTAATCCTTGCAGGAACATAATTCAGGATATCGTCAAAACGGGCAGAAAAGTACCCGAAGTCCCTGTATTTTTCGGTCCTGTATCCCACCATGGAGTCAAGGGTGTTAACTGCTTTATAGACCGCTGCCAGGGGTATCCCCCCTATAAGGTAGTAGAAGAGAGGTGCGGTTATACCATCAGAGGTATTTTCCGATATGCTTTCCACAGCCCCCCTTATAATATCCTCCCTCCCCAGCTTTTCTGTCCGGCGGCTGACCATGCGCTGCAGCGCTATCCTTGACTTTCCAATATCTTCTCCTTCAAGCTGCCTGTAAACCCTTATGCCGTGCTTGTACAGGCTCTTGCTGCAGAGAAGGAAATAAAGGAGTATGGCTGAAACCGCATTTCCCATTAAAATATTTAAGCTGAAAGAAAAATATACAATTCCATAAGAGATGATGCCTGCAGCCAGGCAGACTGCAGCTACAAGAATAAAACCTTTTGCTCTTTTTCTGCTGCCTTCTTCTTTTAGGAGCTTTCTTTCCAGAAAACAAATTAGCCTGCCTGCGGCCACAATGGGATGGAACCTGGACTGTGGATCCCCAAAAACCAGGTCAAGCAGGACCGCAGCCATAAGAATTATTATCCTGTTTAAGGGAAAATATAGAATCATCTGCTAAAATAGTTCCTTAATGCTTCCACCAGCCGGTTATTTTCATCTTTTAGCCTGACTGCAATCCTGATATAGTCAGTTCCCAGTCCCCGGAAATTGCTGCAGTCCCGTATGAGGATTTTATGCCGGGTTATGCAATAATCAAAAAGCTTTCCTGAGTCTTCACCTTCTTTGAGTATCCTTACCAGTATAAAATTTGCAGAAGGATAAAACGGCTCCAGGAAGGGTATGGATTTTAATTGTCCATAAAGCCTGTCCTTTTCTCTGCTTATATAATCAACCGTCTTCTGAATATAAGCATCCTCCTTTAAAAAACCCTCTCCTGCTGCCTGGGCCAGGCGGTTGACAGACCAGGCAGGCTGCATAAGCTTCAGCTTATCGATAAGCTTTCTGCCTCCTGTCACAAACCCCAGGCGCAGGCCGGGAATGGAAAAGAATTTAGTCATCGATTTTATAACCGCCAGATTATCAAATTCTGCCGCAAGGCCTGCCAGGCTAATACCTGCCGCAAAGTCTCCAAACGCCTCGTCAACCATTAAAAAAGTACCCTCTTTTTTGCATACATTGAGTATAAAATGCATTTCTTCTCCCCCCAGCAAAGTGCCGGTGGGATTATTGGGGTTGCATATAAACATAAAATCGACCCCCGCAGCCTGCCTGCCAAGCTCAGCAATATCAGGTTTGAAACCGTCACTTGCTCCGGCAGCGTAAAACACAGGCTCAGCATTCGCTGCTTCACAAGCTCTCTGGTATTCGCTGTAAGCCGGTGTGCATATCAATGCTTTTTCAGGCTTAAGGCATGCCAGCAAAAGATACAGAAGCTGGTTGGAGCCGTTGCCGCATAAGATATTGCTGGTATCCAGGCCAAAAAATTCTGATATTGCTTTTTTCAGCTTCCTGTTCTCGGGATCGGGATAATGGATAATCTCACCTATAGTACCTTTCAAAAGCTCTCTTATGCTCTCCGGCAGCCCAAACGGACCTATATTAGCACTAAAATCAGTTATCTCCTGCCTGCTTATCTTATACCTTGCCTCTATATCAGAAAGGTTTCCGCCGTGTGCATAATTTTTTTGTTTATGACTCACTTTTCTTTGATACTCCTGCAGAATCAAAGGTTGCCATCTCTTCCAGTATTTTTACTGCTGCCTCTGCAATGCCTATGCCCAGCGCTGCGCCCGTTCCCTCTCCCAGTCTCATATCAAAATCAAACATGGGCTTTAGCTTGAGCTTCTTGAGCATAATGGTATGCCCTATCTCTACAGAACAGTGGGAAGCAAGCATGTATTGCCGTGAAAGAGGAGCTATGGCCTCGGCTACAAGGGCGCCAGCTCCGGAAATAAAACCGTCAATTACCACCGGTATCCTGTTTATGGCCGCTCCCAGTATGAGGCCGGCAATACCTCCTATTTCAAACCCCCCCACCTTGGCCAGTACATCCAGCGCATCATCCTTATCCGGCTTGTTTGCCCTAATGGCCTCTGCTATAATTCCAATTTTTTTCTTCAGCCCCTTATCATCCACACCGGTTCCCCTGCCGGTAACCGAACCTATATCAGCATCGCACAAGACAGAGGCAATTGCGCTGCTGGCAGTAGTATTTCCTATTCCCATATCGCCGGTCCCAATTATATTGCAGCCGCCTGATACCAGACCATTGACTACTTCAATGCCCGTATTTATGCTCTGTAGAGCCTGGTCATCAGTCATGGCCTGCCCGCGAGCCATATTGGCGGTACCGTAGCCAATTTTCTTAATATAGAGATTCTTGTGTGCTTCAAAATCATGGTCAACGCCTATATCCACCACCTGTACACTGGCACCCACATGCTTTGCCAGCACATTTATGGCCGCACCTCCGGCCAGAAAATTATATACCATCTGTGCGGTTACCTCTTTGGGGTATACACTTACACCTTCACTTACCACCCCGTGGTCCGCAGCCATAGTTACGATATACTTGCCGGCAAGCTTCGGCCTCAGGTTTCCTGTAATAGCCACTATCTGCCGGGCAATAAGCTCCAGCCTTCCCAAACTTCCCTTGGGTTTGGTCAAATTATCCAATTTTTTTTGTGCTTTATCTACCAGCCGGGGATCTGTTTTGACAATGCTTTCCCTTATTTTATCTACAGAATACATCATGCTCCTATCTATATGTTAATAAAAAAGCTCCCTGCATTTCGCTGCAGAGAGCCCTAATTTTAGATTACAAGCACTCTCTTTTTGCCCGAAGAGCAGTAACTTAGCAATCCTTTTCCCAAGTTTCCTGGCTTATGGGACCTTGCCTCTTACCTTCCCGGCAACAGCCAGTGGTATTTAAAAAGGCACACACCCATTTACAGTGGCGGGACCGCTCCAGCTTCTAACTGGATTCCTTGTTGAAAAGGACCATATTCAACTTTCAAGATTCTCTAATATTATCATAATAAAGCGATAAAGCAATAAAAAGGGAGGTTAATTTTGGGGGTGTTTGCTGTTATTTTTATTTTTTAAGAAACTTATAAACTCTTCTACTGCCCGTGGATCAAACTGGGTGCCGGCACACCTTTCAAGCTCCTTTACGGCTTCCTTTTCTTCCATAGCTTTTCGGTAGCGTCGGTCATGGGTAATTGCATCATAGGTTCACTGCTTCCCCTTTTAAAAGGATGAAAAAAGAAAATTGTCTAACCCCACATGGCTTTTGGGTATAAATTTCATCCAATGGTATCCTGTAAAACTGTTATCATAGACTACCCTCTTTTCGGTGTCCCTCTTTTGCAGCTCCGCAATCAGGCTTTTATTTTTTCCTGTTTATCCATAGACCTATTTCCACTTGTCCAATACTTTCAGGCAAGCGTCTATCACCCCCGGCTCATACAGCTTGCCTTTATTTTGTGATATCTCACCCACCGCTTTCCCCAATCCCTTTGCCAGATAATCATAGACATTATGGAGGCTAAAGCTTCTATCAGATCCCTTTCTTCTTTCAGAAAAGGCCCCTCGTATTCCGAAGCTTTTTTTTCAGGTAGCAAACACTGATGCTGCCTAGCCTGCCATGCCCCGGCTTAATATCACATTTCTGCATCCATTTTGAATGCTGGAAGTTTTCCGTACTGTATTCTTTATCCCTGAAGGTTATTTTTGCCCCGGTAATCTCCGGATACTGCCAGGAAGGCGGTATCACCTTAACAGCTTCTCCCAGGAACTCATCAATTGTTTGGCAGCTTACAGATATCCTAAGAAGGGAATACAGGCAGGCCAGTTCCTTGGTCCTTTCCTTTAGCTTGTGTCTGTTTTTATATAGCACTTTAAGCATATTGTCAGTCTTGTTATTATAAGTAGCCATAATTATTTCAATAACTGTATTAGTATTAACCTTATAAATTCCATTATAATTATAGCATAGGTAATATTTTTCAACTAAGTGCTGCGATTTATGGCAATTAAAGGTGGCTGTAACTAAAATGGCGGGCTAATATATATTTACCTCTACCCCCAGGGGCAGTGTCTCATACAGCCACCGTGCATCCTCGACTTTAAGCCTTATACACCCGTGGCTTGCCGGCTGGCCCAGCTTTTTAGCCTCTTCCTGTATGAGGTTGCCGTCTTCATCGAAAGGCAGGCTATGGAAAAGGTAAGAGCCATAGAACCTTACGAAATAATAGGCGCCAACATCAAAGCGGGGCAGCCAGGAATAATAAATCTTCTGTGATGTTTTAAAAGTGCCCACCGGGGTGGGGTCTTCCGGCGTACCGCCCGAACAGGGCATCTCCCGTAAAAAGTCCTCCTCATAGTAAACTCGTACCGTTTGTTCATCCAGTGAAACATCTATCCTGAATTTATCGCTGTCTCCGTAATCTATTTGCTTATCCCCGCCGTCCTCTTGGCCTGCCCACTCCAGAGTTATGGAGTCAGTGGAAGTCCCTGCCTCGTTTTCTGCCCTGACTTCCAGCTCATAAGACTGGTCCTTTGAAAGGTTTACCTGGGCAATATCACTGCCCCAGGCTCCTTTGCTATCGTCTTTGCTCCAGACCAATTGAGGATCAGGGTTCCCATCTGCGCTGGCTTTTACCCGGTAATAGCATATACTGCCTCCCTGGTCATATGAAGGGCCTTCAATTACCTCCAGGTTTACGGAAGGAGGCTGCATATCCTGGGGCTTATTTTTTTGCCCGGCATCCGGGGGATCCTCTTTCTGCGGACTCTCCCCGGCAGGCTCCTGGCCGGCATCCGGTATCTGTTCATTTTCATCTTCCGGCTCCGGTTCTTCTAGCTCCACCGGGTCTTTCGGTAATTCTTCTTCCGCTGTTTCTTCTTTAGCCTGTTTTTGGCCCTCTGCCTGAATGTCCTCCTCCTGCACTGCAGCATGACTGCATCCGGCAAATATTAGAAGGAAAATTATAATTGCTGCACAGATTATCCTCTTCATATTACAACCCCAGCTCCTCGTCAATTTTTTGCATGCTCTCCAAGCCAAGGGAAATGAACTCTTCGCAGGAGAGCCCCAGCCTGGATGACTCCCTGATCTGTTCCCTGTCCGCACCCCTGGCAAAAGCCTTCTCCCCGAACCGGTTTAACACAAACCGGGTGTCTATTGATTTCAGTTTTTTTTTGGGACTTATAAGGGCAGAGGCTACAATCAGCCCTGAAAGGGGATCAGAAGCATAAAGGGCTATATCCATATCGCTTCCCAGGGAAAGGCCGTGAAGCTGGTTATGTGCCTTTACCGCATAAACTATGTCCGGAGAAAATCCCTCGGCTTCCAGAATCCGGGCTCCTACCGCTGAATGTTTCTCAGGTTCTTCGGCGGTCATATCATAATCTATATCATGCACCAGGCCGGCAATCTTCCATTTCCACACATCATGTTTTTTGCCCCGGCTGTTCAGCTTTTCGGCCAGGGCACCCATTATGGCTTCTACCGCCAGGCAGTGCTTTATAAGGTTTTTGTTTGACAGGTATTTTTTTACCAGTTTTTGAGCATATATCCTATCCATGTCTTCCTTTCAATCATTTAGAGCTTCTAAAGATTTTTTATTTACATAATAAGTTATAAAGAGCTATTTGCCCAATAATGATATCATACCTGGCACTGTGGGCAAAAATAGGTCCCCCTGCCTCCCAGCTCAATCCTTTTGACCCTGCCCTGGCAACGGGGACACCCGGCACCTTCTTCCCTTCGTTTAATCAGCCAGCTATCCGGCATACTGGAAATATCTGCCTTTGCTTTAATGGAGATATCCAGCACATCCTGTATACAGCCGTAAATTCCTTTCAATTTTTTCTCTTCAATATCGTCCAGCCTCTTCCGAGGATTTACTCCGCACTGGTAACATACCTCGTCAACATATATATTGCCCAGCCCGGCTATAAATGACTGGTCCATTAAGGCCGGCTTTATCATTTTCTTTCTTTTTGAAGCAATCCGGATAAATTCTTCTTCACTTATATGCAGGGCATCCGGGCCCAGCCTCTTTTTTTTGATAAAAGCCTCCATATTGCCAGTAAGGGATATCCTGCCCAGTTTTCTTGCACATACATAATGGAGGAAGCCTTTGTCAAACTCCAAAATGAATCTGGAGTACTTTGGCTGGCTGCTGCCTTCCCTGAATTCAAGTCGGCCCGTCATCCCGAAATGCATAATCAGGAAAATGCTTTTTTCGTTCTGGCCAAAAAGGTACTTGCCGTGCCTGAAGCCCTGAATAAAACTGCAGCCTACAATGTTTGCAGAGATTTTCTGTATGCTGGCATCTTTAAGGATAGTTTTTTCACATACCTTAAGGCCTTTTACCTTTTGTTTTAAGGAGGTATGGTTAAAATAATGCTTGAAAGTTTCTACATCTGGTAATTCTGGCATCTTATTAAATGCTTTTTACTGATTCCCTTTCAATAATCCTGGTTTTTACATAAACTGTCTGTTTTCTATTGCTGCCCCTGTCAATAGAATCAAACAGTACAGCCGCCCCTGCCCTGCCCATCCTTCTCTTTGGCAGGTCTATTGAGGATACTGCTGGATTGGAAAACCTGGCCGCATTCAGACTGCCGTACCCCAATATGGAAACATCGTCCGGAACCTTTAAGCCGTTATTCTGCAGTGCACGCATGGCCCCCAGAGCTATTATATCCGTCTGGCATATAAGGGCTGTAAACCCGGGTTTCCTATTGTTTTTGGTATAGCTATTCATGGTGTCATACCCGTATCCGTACTGGTTGATAACTATTTCCCGGGCCACAAAAACATTGCCTTCATCTACCTTGATACTGTTATCCTCAAGACCTTTCAGGTATCCCCTGTATTTGCTTTCAGGAATTATTATTTTCTGCATACACCAGCCAAGGTACCCAATTGAGCGGTGGCCTTTACCGGACAGGTAATCCACTGCCTCCTTCATAGCCTTATCGCTGTCAATTACCACTGCTGAATAGCTGCTGTTTTTGCAGTACCTGTTTATAAGGACAAAGCCCCCCATATTTGAAACCGAGGATATCACCTTTTCAAAACCGCAGGAACCCCCTACAAAGATATAGCCGTCTACAAACATAGAGCCCAGCTTATTAAGCTGGGCTATCTCTACCTCATCATCATAATATGTGCTTACCACTACCGTAAGGTAGTCTCTTTTCTTGACTTCCTCATCTATGCCTTTTACCACCTCTGCATAAAAGGGATTGTTTATATCAGGCAATATAATCCCGATTATTCCGGTCTTTTTTTTGCACAGGCCCCTGGCAATTATATTGGGGGTGTAACAGTATTTTTCGGTAACTTCAAATATTTTTCTTTTGGTTTCCTCTTTTACATGCCTTTGACCTGAAAGTGCATTGGAAACAGTGGCCACAGATACTCCAACCATCCTGGCAATATCTTTAATGGTTAACTGTTTCTTCTTGTCCCCCATAGCAGCCGATGATTAATGATTGTATTTAGATTAATATATAAAACAAACAGCTTGCTTACAAATACCAAAAAATTAGGGAAAGCATGGCCGAAAAATGCCGGCCATGCCCAAGCAAGCTACCTTGATATGTTATAGAAAGCATCAAGGCCCAAATACCTGGCTTCATCTCCAAGCTCTTCTTCTATCCTTAAGAGCTGATTGTATTTGCATACCCTGTCTGTTCTTGACGGGGCTCCTGTTTTTATCTGGCCAGCATTTGTGCCCACCACTATATCGGATATGGTAGTGTCTTCTGTCTCCCCGGAACGGTGGGATACTACCGCACTAAAGCCTGCGGTCTTGGCCATCTCTATGGCATCCAGGGTCTCACTCAAGGTACCGATCTGGTTTACCTTGATAAGTATGGAATTGGTAACCCCCAATTCAATCCCTTTGCGGAGCCTGGCGGTATTGGTTACAAAAAGGTCGTCCCCAACCAGCTGAACCTTTTGGCCGAGCTTTTCAGTCATTTTTTTCCAGCCTTCCCAGTCCTCTTCAGCCATTCCGTCCTCTATGGAAATAATAGGATATTTTCCCACCAGATCCTGGTAATAATCTACCATCTGGCCGGAGCTTAAAACCTTGCCTTCACCCTCAAGATGGTATTTTCCCCCCTTGTAAAATTCGGTAGCAGCAGGGTCAAGGGCTATATAAATGTCTTTTCCCGGCTTGTAACCCGCCTCTTTTATGGCGGTTATTATATATTTTATTGCATCCTCATTTGTCTTTAGGTCAGGCGCAAATCCGCCTTCATCACCCACTGAAGTAGCCAGGCCATTTTTCTTCAGCACCGACTTTAGGGTATGGAAAACCTCTGCACCCATCCTCAGCGCCTGCTTAAACGATCCTGCCCCCAGGGGCATAATCATAAATTCCTGCAGATCAACGCTGTTATCTGCATGCTCTCCGCCATTAAGTATATTCATCATCGGTGCAGGAAGCAGGTGTGCATTGACTCCCCCTATATATTTATATAAGGGAAGATCCATAGCTATAGCTGCTGCCTTGGCCACAGATAAAGAAACCCCCAGCATAGCGTTCGCCCCAAGCCTGGATTTGTTATCACTTCCATCCAGGTCTATCAGAAGCTGGTCTATCTCCCTCTGGAATATTGCATCCATGTTCTCAAGCTCGGGAGCTATAAGGTTATTAACATTCTCCACAGCCTTCAGCACTCCCTTGCCCATATACCTGTTTTTATCCTTATCCCTGAGCTCAACAGCCTCGAACTGTCCGGTTGATGCGCCCGAGGGAACCGCAGCCCTTCCAACCGCTCCGCAATCAAGCACGGTTTCTACTTCCACAGTGGGATTTCCCCTTGAATCCAGTATTTGCCTGGCATAAACATCAATAATGGTGGTCCAATCACTCATACCTGTACTCCTTCTTGAAATGAATTAATTTACACTTACATACAGCCTACTATATATTAACGCATTATAGCATATTAGAAAAACCATTTAATATTTTGCCTCTTGTATTTTAAGTATCTGCCCCTATAATATATTAATTATATCGAATTCAATATATATCGAGATGACCAGTAAAGAATTACCCATAGAAAAAGAAATAAAGGGCTTTATCAAAAGCAGGCTGGAATCAGAGCTTAAGGACCCTGAAAAATTTGCTGAAGATATTTACAAAAATATCAAAAAACACTGGGTATTCGGCAAAAGGAGTTTCCAGCCCTGGGTTGAAAGCCCGGACATTAACCCCTTTGTTAATATGGTTTTGACCCGGAGCGGGCTTCTGCCGCTTTTTACCCTCCACCTCCTCTTTTCCAGGGAAATGTTCGGGAGCGAAATAATGAACGAGATTGAAAACAGGACCAGCAAAACCTGGAGCCCTAATCCGGGAGCTGTCTATCCCCTGCTTAAAGAGCTGGAGGGAGAGAAATTTGTAAAGGGCCGCTGGAGCCTTGAAAAAGAGCACCCCAGAAGAATTTACAGGATAACGGATAAAGGCAAAAAAGAATACAGGCTATTAAAAGCTGTCTTAAAAGAACAACTGTCTGAATGCATTGTGATATTTAATAATATTTTTGATGATATTTTTACATTAAAAAGCAAAAAACAGGACAGAAAAGATGAGACATAAAAAAATACTATTATTCTTAGCAGCAGCCATTATGTTAACCCTTGCTCTCTCATCCTGCCAGAGTGAACCTTCCGAAGACCTGGAGACGTTCACTGCAGCCAGAGGGGATATAGTACACACGGTTACCTCTACCGGCCATGTTGAGGCCCTGGATATAAGGAATTATTCCCTGCAGGCCTCGGGAGAGGTTCTTCTGGCCCTGGAAAAAGGGCAGGCTTTTTCGGCAGGAGACCTCCTTTTTAAGATGGATAACCAGATGACCCAGCTCAGCATCGAGCAGGCAGAAGAAAACCTTGCCATTTCCGAAAGTTCCCTCTCCCAGGCAAAGGTAAGCTATCAGCAGGCCCTTGACAACAACCATATAGCCGTACAGTTGGCCAAGGGCAATAAAACCCTTGCCGGGCAAAATACAGAAAATGCCCTTATTTCATTACAGGACGCCCAAAAACTTGTAAACAAGTCTAATGCATATTCAAGAGCAGCCCTTGAAAGTGCAGAGCATGCTGTAGCTGCGGCACAGATTAATGTTGAAGCGGCCCAGCAGGCAGTGGCCGATACCCGCAACATACTCGAAGAGGCAGAAGATGACCCTTTCTACAATGATACCCAGATAGCCCAGTATGAATCCAGCTTAAACAATGCACAATCAAATCTTGAAAGCACTCAGGTCCAGGAGGAGTCAGCCCGGATACAAGCAGAAATGGCTCAACTAAGCCATGAGCAATCTAAAGCACAATCCAGCTCTCAGGTCCACTCAGCAGAAGGAGCCTTTGAGCAGGTCCAAATTAACCAGAGCATGACCTACTGGTCAACACTAGGTGAGACCCAGAATGCAGAAAAACAGATAGGTTTAGCCAGGGAAGCCATAAATCAGGCTGAGAGCCAGCTGAACCTGGCCAGGATAAATGTAGAGATGGCCAGCCTTGATCTGGATAAAAACAAGGTAGTAGCCCCTTTTGACGGCATGGTGCTTGCCAGCCCCTTTTCGGAGGGTGAACTGGCCAGTCCGGGAATAAATGTTCTCTCTGTTATAAGTGATGACTTTATTATAGCTTCCAACATAGACGAAACAGATATAGACAAGTTAGAAATCGGACAGGAGGTCTCTTTTACCCTTGATGCCTATCACGACAGGCAGTATAGCGGCAAGGTGATAGAAATATCTCCCATACCTGAAAATATAGGGGGGATAGTCACCTTCCAGATAAGGGTTAAACCAGATGATTATGACGGCTTTCTCTATGGTCTTACTGCTAACCTAACTGTTTCCAGCATCCAGGCTGAAGATGTCCTGCTTGCCCCCATAGAGGCGGTATATGAAGAAGAGAGAAAACAGTATGTGGATATCCTGAAGGAAGGGGACATTGTAACCACAGAGGTTATAACCGGGGCTTTCAGCTATGATTACATAGAGATCGTATCCGGACTCCAAAAAGGAGATGAGATAATTATCTCCAGGATTGAAAATGAATGATATCATAAATATTGAAGCTATTACCAAAACCTATACCCTGGGAAAGATTAAGGTAAGGGCCCTTAGGGCTGTGGATCTTAACATAAGGCATGGCGAATTTGTTACCGTAATGGGACCCTCAGGCTCAGGAAAATCAACCCTGATGAATATCATAGGGTGCCTGGATATCCCTACCTCGGGAAAATATTTTTTGGAAAATACAGATGTAAGCAAATTAGGCGATAACCAGCTGGCAGAGATACGGAATAAAAAAATTGGCTTCGTTTTCCAGACATTTAACCTGCTTTCAAGATCCAATGTATACCATAATGTCGAACTTCCCCTCATATATTCAAGCAACTCAGCCAACCGGCACAAAAGGGTACTTGATTCCATAGAAGCAGTAGGGCTGTCCAAATGGATCAAACACCGGCCCAATGAGCTTTCAGGGGGACAGAAACAAAGGGTAGCCATTGCCAGAGCCTTAACCAATGATCCGTCTATAATCCTTGCTGATGA
Organism: Actinomycetota bacterium; assembly: GCA_051744345.1. Lineage (GTDB taxonomy): Bacteria > Actinomycetota > Humimicrobiia > Humimicrobiales > Humimicrobiaceae > Halolacustris. The sequence goes on along the minus strand of JBNJCW010000044.1, from coordinate 2,645 downwards.
GCCCACCGGCAATCTGGATTCGGTAACCGGTGAAGAAATTATGGCCATATTTCAGGACCTAAACCGTATGGGAAAAACTATTTTGCTGGTTACCCACGAAATGGAGATAGCCAGGCACACCCAGAAGATTATTTATTTAAGGGATGGAAGGGTATACCAGCAGGAGCAGGTTGAAAACCCTATTGATGCCCGGGACAAACTCAAAAAAATGCCCAAGCTGGAGGATGATACCGCATGAGGAGATTTGCAGAGAATATAAAGGTGGCTTTCCAATCCCTGGCATTAAGCAAGCTTAGATCTTTTCTGACCATGCTGGGAATAATTATCGGGGTAGGAGCAGTGGTAGCCATGCTTTCCATTGGCACAGGCGCCCAGCAGATGGTTCTCCAGAATATACAGGACATAGGCTCCAACCTGATTATTGTATCTCCTGGTTCCCAGGACAGGGAAGGCGGTTTTGAACAGATGCTGGGCACAGTTCCCCAAGACCAGCTAAAAGCCGAAGATGTGGAAGCCATTAGCAGAGAAGCCCAGTACATAGATGGAGCCATTCCGGTTGTCTTAAGCTCTTCCATGGTATCATACCTGGGCACCAACTCGGACGTCAGCATATACGCATCCACAGAAAAGGCCCTGGATATCTACAATTTTGAAATGGAACAGGGCCGGTTTTTTACTTCAAGCGATGTGGCCAATTCGGCCAATGTTGCCGTAATTGGCCAGACAGTAATCGCTGACCTTTTCGGGAAGAGGAATCCAGTGGGAGAGATTATAAAGATTGATGGAAAAAACTTTACGGTAATAGGCACAGTAAAGGAAATGGGGGCAAACCAGTTTGGCCAGGACCAGGACAAAGTCATATCGGTTCCCATAACCACCGCCCAAAACAAGATTTTTGGGCTTGATTACATAAACCTTATACTTGCCCAGAGCACCAGCGAAGAGGTAATGGATGAAGCCACCAGGGAAATAGAGAAGATACTGCGGAGGCAGCACAATATAATGCCTGGCGAAAAAAATGATTTCACTGTTCAAAACCAGACCCAGATGCTTGATATAGTGGGAACCATAACCAGTATATTTACCATAACCATAGCCGGGATTGCCAGCATATCCCTGCTGGTAGGAGGAATAGGGATCATGAATATCATGCTTGTATCGGTAACAGAAAGAACCAGGGAGATAGGGATAAGGAAAGCAGTTGGAGCTAAAAACAAAGATATCCTGTTTCAGTTTCTGGTGGAAAGCATAGTGTTAAGCATAAGCGGAGGTATAGCAGGGATAGCTTTTGCGGTAATAATTTCGGTTATACTCAACCGATTTACCATTCTTAGCACCTCCATAACCGCTTTCCCCATCATACTGGCCATAAGCTTTTCCATGGTAGTGGGGCTGTTCTTTGGCATATGGCCAGCCATGAGGGCAGCAAGGCTCAATCCCATAGATGCCTTAAGGTATGAGTGAGACAAATTTATCTATCTTAACAATGGTCTTATAGAGAAACTGAAGTTATTGTTTTAGTTTCCGTATCCTTATTTTATCATCCTCAACAATTATAAAATTGTTATCGGGCTTTTTTCCTATTAAACCTATTACTCTGGTGAGCTTTTTTTCTACATAATCTGGAGAACAGGGTTGAATCCTTAACAATATTATCCCATGGACTTTTAATTTTTTTCTATATATTAATTCTCCGAAGTCCTTATCAAAAGTAATAATATATGCTTTTTGTTTATTCGCTATATCTGCTACTTTAGTATCTGAAAACCCTGCGCCAATTTCAGTTATGCTGATAACCCTAATCTTATTGTCTCTTATCCTTTTTACAGCTTCTAGGGGAATGTTCTCATCCGCAACGAATTTCAATTTCATAATCAGATTAAAAGAACCTTTTCATCTTTAATCAGTCTGGAAGCATACTCAAGGCAAGCTTTAATATCTTGTAGGTCTATTTGGGGGTAATTCTTAATAATTTCTTCATAGGACCAATCATTGGCAATAAGGTCCAGTATAAAATCAACAGAAAGCCTGGTCCCTTTTATAATAGGTTTGCCTGCAACAATTTTAGTATCGAATGTTATTCTTTCCTGCCACATATTTTCACCGAAAATACCTTTTATTAAATAAAAACTTTTTATTAAGCAATTTAATCTCCTATAGGAATTATAATCGATACCTGTAAAAACCTCAAAATCTTTCACTCCCGGTCTCCAGCAATCAGGTATGCGGATTATTTATATTGGTTTGAGGATAAAGCTTAAAGCCAAGCTAATATTGCTGACAAAAATACCTGCCTGTTCTACCCCAAATCAATAATTTTTCTATAGTTTATTCTTATCCAAAAGTAATATGCATTTACTTTTTGCAAGACGCATATTAAGTAATTTATAACCCTGCTATCCCACCATACTGGCCATAAGCTTTTCCATGGTAGTGGGGCTGTTTTTTGGCATATGGCCAGCCATGAGGGCAGCAAGGCTCAATCCCATAGATGCCTTAAGGTATGAGTGAGTCAGTTTATATCCTCTACCTTTTCTTTCAGCTCTTCCATGTATTCATTTATTCTTCCCTTTAGCATGGCCACCCTGTCAATCAGGTTGGTACATGTGCTTCCGCAGGTATCCTCCATCTTTTCGGCAAGCATT
>JBNJCW010000043.1:0-17269 GCA_051744345.1 Actinomycetota bacterium | reverse complement strand
CCTCCAGTACAGAGGGCGACATCTTCTCAAGCAGAAGCTTCCCTACAAGGCCGTCAATTCTCCGGCCTGAGATAGACTGGCAGTAAGGCATAGTATTATTTCCCCGGCAGCTATAGTAGGGGCTTAAGTCATTTTCTGCCGATTTTCTGTAGCGCACACTCATACGCCTGCCGCATATTCCGCATATTGCAATCCCCTGCAGAAGGGCCGGTCCCTGTCCGGGAGGGCAGCGGCGCGTATCTTCCGTACACCTTGCATTTTCTGCAAGACGGGAAAGGTTCTCTTCATATTCTTCCCAGGTGATATAGCCTTCGTGGGCATTTTTTAAAAAGGCCTTCCACTTCTCCTTTTTAACAGATTTTACCAGAGGCTTTTTGTCCAGCCCCCTCGGTATCTGCTGGCGCAGTCCGTAGACAAATGCGCCGGCATAGCGCGGGTTTCTAAGCACCTGGTAGGCGCGTGTTGCTGTAAGGTCCCCAAAGACAATCTCTCCCTTTCTGGGCCCGGAAAACATTCTCTTGGGAAACTTGATGCCTTCTTTGTTAAACTTTTGTGCTATGGCGCTGCCAGAGCCTAATCTGCGGTAAGTTTTAAAAAAAAGCACTACAGTTTCCCGGTACACGCTTATCGGGACTTAGAACCACCCTGTCGCGGCTGTCATATTCATAACCTATGGGCAGGCGTATCTTAAGCTCCCCGCGCCTGGCCTTGTTCATCATCCCACCGATAAGGCGCTGCCTTATCATAAAGAGCTCCGCTTCACTCATGGTGCCTTTAAGACCAAGTAGCATCCGGTCATTAAAATGGGAGGGATCATATATCCCTTCCTCATCGAGTATGAGTGTTCCGGTAAGCGCGCATATCTCAAGAAGGCGGTGCCAGTCGATTGAGTTGCGGGCCAGTCGCGATACTTCAAGGCCCATTACTACTCCTGCCCGCCCCATGCTTACCTCTGATACCAGAAACCTGAAACCGTCCCGTATAGTAGATGAGCCCGACTTTCCAAGATCCATATCGATTACCTGTATCTGTTCCTCTTGCCATCCCATGGACACGGCCCGCCTCTTAAGGCCGTACTGGCGCCTGGTGCTTTCAGTGTTTTCGGCAACCTGCCTGAGTGTGGACTGGCGGATATACAGGTATGCGTTTTTCTCAAGGTGGCAATCCCTTATCTTTACATCTGTTATATATGACATAGCCCGTACTCCTTTTTGATCTTATTTAAAGCCATCTCCACCAGGATATCTTTAAGCTGGACGCTGAAGCCGCCGTGGTAATTATTACCAGACTGGATATTGCTTTGTGCTGCCGGCTGCGCCCCGGTGCTTACAGGCTCCACATAGCAGCACAGCCTGAGCCAGAAAAGCATGCCCTTATCTTTTAGCACCGACATGCCATACGGGACAGATCCTCCTGAGCGGTTACACGTGAGCTCAGAAGACCTTAACCTCTCGTAAACTGGTAGCAGATGTTTACTGCCCCGTATCATTTTTTCCTCCCCGCCTTTTTCGTTTTTTTTACATCTTTAAGGGCTCTTCTTATGCTTCTGGGGTGTATAGTCACTGAAAACTTTTCTTTTATCTCACAAGCAATATCTTCTATTTCGGGAGCTATGTCCTGTCCAAGCCTTAAATTTACAAAACTTAAAACCTCTTCAGTTAATTTATGCCGGTGCCTTGGCCCCCTCTTTTTGGGCACAAGCCCGAGGACCCCTTCATCCTCAAAGGAGTTTTTGGCCTGGTAGAAAGAAGGCCGTGAAAAACCGAAACTTTCTGATGCATCTGTAACTGATCTGCCTTCACTTTCTACCTGCCTTATCATCTCATACTTTACCTGCAAAAGATCATGGGGATCAAAAAAAGCATTATTTTTAAATAATGGATCTTTTACACTTTGAGCATCGGTGTTTAACACACCCTGCCCGCGCAAAAGCTCTATTTTTTCCTTATCTGCCATAACTTCTCCTTTACTGTAATGTATTGTAATGTAAATTATATCTTATACTTATGTAGTGTCAATAATATTATGCCTATGTATACCCTATATAGTGCTATTTTGTATAAAATACACTTCTTTGGCATATTTTTAATGGATATAATTATCCTTACAATTTGACATAATTTACTTAACACTTCAAATTACCATTTATCCTTCTTTTTTCAGCAGGTCATCTGCAAGATCGCACAGCCTTAAGAGATCTTTTATACGGAAGGCAGAGCGACCATTTGATATCTTTATGAACGGGTCTATGCCTGCAGCATCTGTCCAATACAGTGGTATACTGCATATATTGCCGCTTTTATCTTGATATTCAATATATTTGTTTTTCCAGCTATTGCGGTAATTTACAAGGTCAAATTCCATTCCGTATTGTGGATGAAAGGGATGGATAACCCTAAATCTTTTTTTCAGGGTGGACACAAAAGGTGCATTCTGCAACCTTCGCTTTTTCCTGTAAGCGCAGACATTTTTGTCCCTCATGCCATGCAAAGCGCTGCGTGGAGTTTGGTGAGTTTCTTTGTACAGCCATATTAAAAAAAGTCCCCCACAGACATTTTATATTCTCCATGCCAAAGATACTTAGGAAATATTTTCTATTTAACAGAGATCTACTTAAAGATCTCGCCAGGATCTCCTGGGAGACTGTAAAAGACTACTACACAAATACCTGCAGAAAAGAGGGAGCAAAACCGGCAGCAGTGTCAGTCATCCAGACCTTCGGGGACTTCCTTTCATTTAATCCCCACATCCACATACTGGCAGCAGACGGCTGCTTTTCGCCTGACAGCTTCTTCTACGCTCCCTCAATTAATATCGACACAGATTTAATAGAGAAACTGTTTATTCACAGGATATTTAAGCTGCTTCTTAAAAAGGGTCTTATCACTGAAGGGGTGGTAGAGCTTATCGCCTCCTGGTCCCATACCGGATTTAGCACCTATTGCGGGAAGAGGATAAATCCTAAAGACAAAAGATCTACTGAGAATCTGGCAAGGTATATTATAAGGGCATCATTTTCTTAAGGAGCGCATGGAATATTATCCGCAAAAGTCGCTGGTAAGATATGAGTCAAAATATGACAGAAAGGCAGCCGAGTTAGATCCCCTGGAGTGGATGGCAGCCCTTATCTCCCATATACCGGACAGGGGAGCACAGACCATAAGGTATTTGGGCCAGTATAGTAATGCCGCCAGGGGAAGGCTAAAAAAAGAAGACAGCCAACCAGAGTACCATATTATAGAGGATGATTCTCCCAGGGGACTTAACAGGTCCTGGGCCAGGCTTATACAGAAGATCTATGAAGTGGATCCTCTTACGTGCCCATTTTGCGGGAAAAAGATGAAGATAATTGCTTTTATTTAAAGATTATAAGGTGGTCAAGAAGATCCTTGATTATCTAGGAATATATGAGTTCGGTAAAAAGAGGGCTCCTCCTAAAGTTGCAGAGGATCCCACTGAGTTTGATGAATATATAGACAGTGACCATGTGTGCTAGGGCTTTTATCGGGTGGTATTAAATAGGCCTGCCGTAATAAACGTCCTGATATAAGATTTTCTGTATTTTTTCTTCTATTCCATGTTCTTTCCTGTCAGTTACTCCAGCCTGAGGCTGTTCCTGTATCCGATAATATCCAGTTATGTCGACTGTTGGGGTATTATAGGTTTGCGATCCAGAAGCAAATTCTTATAAGTTATGATAGAATTAAATAAATAAAAATTCCCGGATGAGGTTTAAGATGTCTGTGCAGAAAACAATAACAAAAATTGACCTAAAAAATAATGAGAAAAAAGCCCTGGGAGAATTAAAAGAAAAAATACTCAAAATATATCCAGATGCAAGGATAATATTGTATGGTTCTAAAGCAAGAGGGGATTTTGATAAAGAATCAGATATAGACCTTCTAATACTTATTCCACAAAAAATCAATACAAAATTGGAGGAGGAGATATATCATATCTCATATGAAATAGAACTGAAGTATAATATAGTATTTGGAGAGATAATAGAAAACAAGGAATTCTGGGAAACCCCTTTAGCTAATGTCATGCCTCTTTATCAGAATATCGACAGAGAAGGTATTGCTATATGAAAAAAGAGCTAATTGATCTGGCAAAGTACCGGCTAAATAAAGCCAAGGACACCCTTTCCGATGGAAAGAAATATGCTAAAAGTGCCACTAATGAATCCACAATTAACCGTATCTATCATTCTATGTTTTATGCTGTTAACAGCTTACTAATAACCATGGGTTTATCCTCTTCTAAACACACTGGAGTTCTTTCTATCTTTAACAGAGAAGTGGTAAATAAGGGTCTCATAGAAAAAAGTTGGGGAGAATTTTACTCTGATATGTTTAAAAGAAGACAAAAAGGCGACTATCAGGATTTTGTTGAATTCGAAAACCAGGATGTCAAGGCATGGCTTAAAAAGTCTGAAGACTTTATAGATAGGATTGAAGAGTTAGTATTAAAAAATATAAAGCAATAGAAGACTTTTAGAAAAATATTAAGAAATGTTCACATATCTGGGAAATTCCAGAAAACTATTTCTGCATTATAAATATAGAGTTTTATAATCACTTTCTATCGCTATTTCTACAAGCTCTTATAACAGTAGATTCGCTTGTATTCAATTTTCTGGCTATTGTTTCATAAGACATCCCTAAAGTCCGGAGTTGTTTTACTTTATTAGAAAGCTTTCTATATAAGGGAATCTGTATGGCAGGTAATACATTAATATGAACCGGAATCTCAGATATGGTTCGAATTGGTTGCATCCGGGTACGCCATTTAACTAAAAGGCCATAAATTCAAAGAAATTTCTAACCGATAATCGGTTTTTGCCTGCAGGAAAGGTGTCGCAAAATATCTATTTTAAAACTTTCATACCGGCAAGTTATAAGAGCAGTATGTATATTTTTGCATATATCGGAAAAAAACAGCATGTTGTTAATGATTTTTATAATCTTTATTTAAATATGTCCATTAACTGGGATATGTCATCTATTATAAAGTCTGGTTTAGCTTCCTTGATTTCTTCTATAGTACCCATTCCGTAGGACACAGCGCAGGTTTTGGTGCCTGCCGATTTGCCCGATTCTATATCCACAGCCATATCACCAACCATTAAGGTTCTTTTTCTTTTTATTTTGTCCGTTATGTTTATTGCCTTGCCTATAGGGCAGGTTGAGGGTTTAAGGCAGTCTTCGTCATCACCGGATATCAGGTTTTCAAAGTAATTATTGATTCTAAAACTTTTTAATGCCTTCTCTATAACTGCCATATTGCCATTACTGAGTATCAGTTTATGTTTATTGCTGAAGTGTTTCAGCACTTTTTCTACATTTGGGAACAATTCTGATTCCCTGGACAAATTAGTGCTCCAATAATATTTAAATAGCTCAACACCTTTTTCTATCAGGGAGTCTTGCTTTAAATCAGATATGTCTACTATCAGGTCTCTTATTCCTGAGCCTACATATTTTAATATATCCTTATCCGGTTTTTTTTCTAAGCCTAGCCTGGAGAGGGTATAATTGGCAGCATTAACTATTACCTTTCTCGAATCTATCAATGTGCCGTCCATATCAAAAATTATTATGTCTATCCCTATCATCTTAATCAGCCTTTTTGCTTATTCTACTACTTTTTTATCAGTATTGTTATGGCTGTCCATCATGTGATGCATATCTTTAGAACTGAAGTAAATTTTTTTTAAAGCCAAATTTTTTTTTGACATTTAGAATATACCTAACTTCCATAATATTTTTCTTTTATCCTGTTTAAATCCGCTTTTACCATGTAGTAGAACAGGGATGAGAGTACAAGGTATAGGGTTTTGTAGAACGGCTCTTTTTCAAATTTTCTGCTGCTGGATACTACCGGCCCTTTTAATATTTTTGTCTTTCCATGTTTCTTCATCCTCTGGGAAAAATCAACATCTTCCATAATTGGCATATCCTGGAAACCCGATATCCGTTCAAAGACTTTTTTTCTGACAAAAATACCCCTGTCGCCAAAGTGAATTTTAGTTATGGCACAAAATATGTTTCCGCCCATGGAAAGAATCTTGTAAAAAAAACTGTTTCCTTCAATCCTCATATTGAAGGAGCCTCCTGCGGCACCCCTGTATTTTTTAAAAAAATACCTTACCCTCTCTAAAGCATTCTCGCAAAGCCTGGTGTCTGCATGCAGAAAAATCAGAATATCTCCATTTGAAGATTTAGCCCCCAGGTTACACTGGTAGCCAATATTTTTCTTATCAGACCTAAGCACCACTGCCTTTTTGCTTTGTGCGATTGCTACCGTATTGTCGCTGCTTCCTGCATCCACTATAATAATTTCGAATTCAGGGGTTTGCCTCAGTATGCTTTCTATGCAGCTGGAGATATTTTTTTCTTCATTTAGGGTTGGGATTATTATGCTTATCATCTAATACCTTATTTGGCTGATTATTCTTACTTCTTTTAAACCAAAGTAGCTCTGGCCTGCTAAAACTGCTCTGGGCCTGCAAAAAAAGCTGTATTTTTTAACTATCATTTTAGTTCTCCGTGGCAGCTGCTTCCCTTTCCTGCAGAGCAGGCCAGGCAGTGTTCGCCTGTGTGTATGGGTTGGCCCACAAGGGAGGAGATATCTGTTTGCTCTATGCTGGAAAATCCATTGCTGGGGAGGTTGGCAGCAAGGTTAAAATCACAGTCATATATGTTCCCTTTCCAGTCTACTGTAATCTGGTTTAAGCACATCAGGTTGGAAACAGTCCCGGGGTTGAAATTGTTTTCCAACAGGCTTACATAATCCCTGTATTTATTGTTATGGATAAGATTTTTTTTAAATCTGCCTAGCGCCACATTGGTCATGGTGTACAGATTGTTAAAAGTGATTTTCTCCTCTTCCATCTTTTTTTTATAGGTTTTCTCCAGGCAGGACTGGGGGGGAGGCAGCTTGCCGTCAGAGGGGTTATAGACAAGGCTGAGGATCTTGCCCTCATCGCTCCCAAAACCAGCTTTGTTCAACAGCCTTAAGTTATTGATGCTAACCCTGTAGACATTTTTGCCCCTTTGTTCATCTACTTTTTTCTCTGTATAGCAGGGCAGGGAAGCAACCAGCTCAATACTATGCTTCCGGAGATATTTAAGGATGTGGCTGTATCTGTGTAAGTGCAAAAGGGTCAGGTTGGTGCGCATGGATATCCTGGCTAACTGCCTTGTCCTGCTCAGCAGTATTATGAGGGAGGGCATTAGCTCTGGAGAGCCTCCGGTTATTTCAATAGATTCAGGTTTAATTTTCTTTAAAAAACCTATCAGCCTGTCTACTATTTTAATATCCATCAGCTCATTTCTATGCGGGCCTGCTTCCAGGTGGCAGTGTGTGCACAGCTGATTGCATTTATACCCTATATTGATGCTTATGTGTTTTATGCTCTTTCTCTCTAGATTTTTAAATCTTTGGGCAATATCCACTATTGATTTCCTTATTTTGTAAAATATTTTTAATGGCTTCCCTTGTTATTTTAAATTCGTTTTCAGGGATTAAGCTCAGGTGGCTTACCAGTAATTTTAGGTCATAAATATCATCAACATCATACCATTCAGGGAGCATGAACGGTTCAATGCCCATGTGGCGGATATTTTTCAGGGTATCAGATAATGTGTTTTTACTGCTCCACCGGACTTGGTCAAATATGCGGGTGTAGAACTCTTTGAGCCCCAGAAGGTAGAAGCCGCCGTCTATAGCCGGGCCAATAACGATTTTATGCTTTTCCAAGGCTTTAAAGGCAGCATAAATTAAATCTGGGGGTAGTGACGGAGAATCAGAACCTATGACCACTACAGGCTTATTACCTGACAGGTTTTCTTTAAATGCATTTAAAAGCCTCTGGCTGAAATTATTTCCCTGCTGAACCTGCGTGGTCCAATTCATATCTATAAGGGAATTCAGGCGGTTTTGGCTTTCAGGAGGATAAAAAGATAATATCCTTTCCACTCCTTTTATTTTCCGGCTGAAGTTAACAGTCTCTTTCAGGAAAGCATCATACAGTAATGCCGCCTCATTGTATGTTAACGGCGGAACCATCCTGGTTTTCACCCGGGCAGGCACCGGTTGTTTGCAAAAAACTATCAGTCTGGCAGAATTATCTATATCCATATTTTATATTTTTCATTTACACTTTACCTGTATTGTAATTTCTAAATGGGGTAAAGTTAAACAGGAAAAATTTATTCATTTTCCTAAAATGCCTGCCGGATGCCCCTTATGGCTGCAAAAGGCCTATATTCTATTAAAAATTCATAACAATGGTATATTTGACAAATACAAGCAAAAAGGATTACAATTAAGTCTCTCTTTGTTTTGAGATATTTTTAATAAGGGTAAAGATTGTTTTCTTCGCATTACCTCTTTAGGAAAATATTATCAAGCTTAGGGGAATAATATTAGTGAAGGAGGTTTACAATGCAAGGTAGCAAACTTTATGTAGGGAATTTCAGCTACTCAACCACCGAAGAACAGCTAAAAGAGCTGTTTTCCGAACACGGTACAATTAACGAGATAACCATGATCGGAAATAAGGGTTTTGGGTTTGTTGAGATGTCCTCTCCAGAAGAAGCTGAAAAAGCAAAGGAAGCTCTAGACGGGACTGAATTTAGCGGCCGTACCCTAAGGGTAGATGAAGCTAGGCCAAAGACAAGCAGACCTAATAGAGATTTCAAAAGATATTAGGAATGATTACATTCATGCTCTTTAAGTGGGCTGAATGTAAATAATATCCTAGAAATTAATGGCTTGCCACTATTAATTCGTGGTAAGCCATTTTTTTTACTTCTAGGGAAAAGGAGTTTAATGAATATTCTACTAATTTATCCGGAGTATGAAAATACTTTCTGGAATTTAAAAAGAGTACTTAAAATATTAGGAAAAAAAACAGCATACCCCCCCTTGGGACTTTTAACAGTAGCTGCCATGTTGCCTAAGGAATGGGACATGAAGCTGGTAGACTTAAACTGTGAAGCCCTAAAAGACGAACATGTAGAATGGGCAGACTATTTATTTATTAGTGCAATTGTCGGCCAGAAGGAATCCACAAAAGATTTGATAGATATGGCCAAGAAGCTGGATAAGCCTGTAGTAGCGGGAGGTTCCCTTTTTACTACTGGATGGGAAGAGTTTAAAGATGTTGATACCATGGTGCTGGGAGAGGCTGAAGAATTGTTGCCGGAGATTATAAAGGACTTAGAAAACGGCAATTTAAAAAAAATATATACTTGCGAGAGGTTTCCCGATATAAGCACAACACCGATTCCTGACTGGTCTCTGGTAAACCTGGAGAACTATAACTCTATATGCATACAACTGGCAAGGGGTTGTCCGTTTAACTGTGAATTTTGTGACATTGTTCACCTTAATGGAAGAAAACCGCGTATGAAAAGCAAAGAACAGTTAATTTCTGAGCTTGATTCACTGTATGATTTAGGCTGGAGAGCGGGCGTTTTTTTCGTTGACGATAATTTTATTGGCAATAAGGCAAAGCTGAAGGAAAAATACCTGCCTGCCATAATAGAATGGCAGCGGAAGAAAAAATATCCCTTTACGCTTAGTACCCAGGTATCAATAGACCTATCCGATGACATTAAGTTAATGGAGCTTATGTCTGATGCCGGTTTTGCCACTGTATTTGTGGGTATAGAGACTCCAGACCCGGAAGGCTTAAAAGAATGCCAGAAACATCAGAATGAAAACAGGGATATGGTCAGCTCTGTTAAAAAAATACAGAATATGGGGTTTGAAGTAAACGGGGGATTTATACTGGGGTTTGACAGTGATAAGGAGACTATTTTCAAAACCCAGATCAAGTTTATACAGGAAAGCGGTATTGTGGGAGCGATGGTAGGCCTGCTTAATGTCTCCCCTAAAACCAGGCTGCATGACAGGCTTAAGAAAAATAACAGGCTGATTGAGAAAAAGGAAGGAAGTAATTCTGAACTTTATGAACTTAATTTCATCCCTAAGATGAACCCCAGCCAGCTTATAGACGGCTATATTGATGTGCTGAGCACTATTTATTCGCCCAGAAATTATTATAAGCGTATCAAAACTTTTTTAAGGGAGTTCAAGCCAAAGAAAGTAAAGCCTCCTAAAATAACGATGTATCATGTAAGAGGCCTTCTTTCTTCAGTATGGTTTATGGGAATGAAAGAAAGCGGAAGGCATTATTACTGGAGTTTGATACTGTGGAGCATATTCAAAAAACCCGGCCTTCTTCCTTATGCGGTTGGACTGCCCCTGGGGCTCCTGCATTTCAGGACACTGGCCTGGGCAAAACAGTATAACTCTTATTTCAGGTAAATTTAGATTAGAAATAATCTTTTAAAGACTTGCTTCTGCTGGCTTTCCTCAATTTATTTAAGGTCTTGAATTCTATCTGCCTGATTCTTTCCCTGGTAACGCTGAATTCCCTGCCTACCTCTTCAAGGGTTCTGGGATGACCGTCGTGGAGCCCGAACCTTAGCTCAAGAACTCTTCTCTCCCTGTCGGTCAGGGTGCCCAGGACCTGCTGTATTTGCTCCTGCAGCATGGCAAATGATGCCGCATCAGCGGGCTCTTTGGCATCCGAATCTTCTATAAAATCTGAAAGATGGGTATCCCCTTCTTCGCCGATGGGGGTTTCCAGGGATATTGGCTGCTGGCTAATTTTTATAATCTCTCTGATCTTGTCCGGGGTAAATTCCATTTCGTCTGAAATTTCTTCAGCTGAAGGATCCCTTCCAAGTTTCTGCACCAACCTTCTTTGCACCCTTATCATCTTATTTATATTTTCAACCATATGTACGGGAACCCTTATGGTTCTGGCCTGATCGGATATGGCCCTGGTAATTCCCTGGCGTATCCACCAGGTGGCATAGGTTGAAAACTTGTAGCCCTTTCTGTAATCAAATTTTTCAACTGCCCTTATTAAGCCAAGGTTTCCTTCCTGTATAAGGTCAAGGAAAAGCATACCCCTTCCCGCATATTTTTTGGCAACGCTTACCACCAGCCTCAAGTTAGCTTTTATAAGGGCCTGTTTTGCGGCAAGGTCTCCAGCTTCAATTTTCTTGGCAAGCTGGGTTTCTTCAACTGCAGAAAGGAGCCTTGTTTTGCCAATCTCCTTCAAATACATCCTCACAGGATCATTGTTTGAGAATTTTATGGTACTATTGGTCTTCTTTTTGGAGGGCTTTGCATTTTGTCCGACCAAAACCCTGCTCTTGCCCAAGATATCTATATTCAGCTTGTTTATTGCATTGAAGACATTTTCGATCTTGGATTTTGATAAGTCTAACCTAGACAGAGTGTCAGTTATTTCTTCAAAGGTAAGGGTACCGTTGGCCTTACCTTTGGCTATCAATGATTTTATTTCCTTTTGTTTAAGTTCTTTATTTAATTTAACCACCTGAACCAAAATTTTTATATTATATTTTCATGGTTAAAATCTGTATTGAAATAATACAGACCGAAACCATTTTAATTAAGCCAAAAGAAAACATGATTATTTGGAAGGATATCCCAAAATAAATTTATTATTTTATAAAACTTTTGACTTTTTCACTTATTATAACATAAAGTTACTAATATTTATAAAGCACCGGAAACAGGGGCAGCGGTGCTTGGAAAGAATGATGTGCTTGATATTGCATTATCTGCTAAAATTAGCTTATATACGAGTGACGGGAGGAAAAGAATGAGCAAGGTTCCTAAAAATTTAAAAAATTTTATAAGCTGCCTGTGCATAAAATGTCCCAGCAGCAATGCCTGCATGAAGATAAGGCTGCAGAAGGTATTCTGCGCAACCGGCAAAAGTTCCTGCAGTATAGAAGAAAAAGGGTGTGTCTGCCCCAAGTGCAAGGTTGCCGGGCAATACCAATTAAAGGATACTTATTACTGCAAGAAAGATTAGGGCCGGCTTTTCTAAGTTATATCAGCAACCTTGAAGTTTAACTGTCTCCTCCTGTGCCCTGGAGATGAAAAAGTTTACTTATAATACCTACTGGAAGGAATCGATACCATGTTTAACCAATCACTGCATTTTCTCCCTGACGGATTTGACAGGGAAAACTACATTATAGCCCTTTATTTTGTGGAGCTTGGGCCGGGGGAAGATATAATAAAATTCTCTGAAACCCTTGCTGTAGATATGACCACAGGAACCTGGACTGCTGTTGAAGGGGAGACCGAGGGGATGAGGGAAAAATACGCAGGCAAGGTAGTGGGGGCATATGAGGTGCCCAATTATGAGTTCGAGCTTCCCCGGGACCTGGATTGCCGAAGGTATGTGGCATCCATAGCTCTGCCCTTTGATAATATAGGAGCCGAGATACCTATGCTTCTTACCACCATAATCGGAAATACTTCGGTTATGGGCCGCATAAAGCTTCTGGACATAGAGTTTCCAAAAAAGTATTTAAGACAGTTTAAGGGGCCAAAATTCGGCATAGAAGGAATAAGGGAGCTGCTGGGGATACCAGCCAGGCCGCTGCTTAACAATATGATAAAGCCCTGCACCGGTTTTTCTCCCCGGGTAGGGGCTGACTTTTTCTACAGGGCAGCTGCAGGAGGAGTGGATATAATAAAGGATGACGAGCTTTTATCTGAGACCAGTTACAATAACAGGGTGGAGAGGATAAAAAGGTATATGGATATGGAGGCTAGAGCTTATAAGGAAAAGGGGGAGAGGACTCTTTACTGTGTAAATATTACCGGAAGAGCGGATACACTAAAAAAGAGGGCACTCCAGGCCGTAGAGGCGGGAGCAAATTCACTGATGATAAACTACCTTACCCAGGGGCTGTCCTCTTTCAGGGCCATAGCAGAAGACGAGGAGATAAATGTGCCCCTGCTTGCCCATCTTGATTTTAGCGGGGTATGGTATGCAAACCCCTGGGGAGGGGTAGCCAGCCACCTGGTGCTGGGCAAGCTGCCCAGGCTTATAGGGGCGGATATGATTGTATATCCCATAGAGTCAGGAAAGTACAGGATTTTGGATGAAAGGTACAGGCAGATTGCTTATGACCTTAGCCTGGGATGGCATCATATAAAAAGGACCCTCCCTATTCCCTCCGGGGGGCTTACCCCCCGAAAGGTGCCCAAGATAATAGAAGATATCGGCTATGATTGTGTGCTGTCTGCAGGCGGGGGAATCCACGGACACCCTATGGGGGCCACCGCTGGAGCCAGGGCTTTCAGGCAGGCAATTGATGCGGTTATGGCCGGAGCAAGCCTTGAGGAGTATGCAAAAGACCATAAAGAGCTGCAAAAAGCTATTGAGTTCTGGCAAAAATAAGGTGCCTGTATCCTATGAAATCCTTTTTATAGGTAGGATTAAAAAAGAGGGTTTTATGGCTTGTCTGCGTAGGTAGGATGCTGGGGCAGGCACCATATAATCAGGTGATTGATTTTAAAAGCTATTTTTGATATAAAATTAAAGAATTTAGAAGGGGCGCCTGTAGCTCAACTGGATAGAGCAGTGGACTACGAATCCGAAGGTTGGGGGTTCGAATCCTCCCAGGCGCGCCAGTACAGAAAGCTTTATTAGAGAGGAAAAATTATGGAAAATTTTGAATTCAGTATGCCCACAAGGATTATCTTTGGGAAGGATACAGAAAAGAGGATAGGCTCTGAAATTAAAAAGCATTCAAAAAAGGTTCTCTTCCATTACGGGGGAGGGAGCATAAAGAAGTTTGGCCTCTATGATAAAGTTATAAAGTCTTTGAGGGAAAACGATATAGAATTTGTTGAACTGGGGGGAGTTGAGCCAAACCCGAGGCTTGGCCTGGTTAAAGAGGGTATCAAGCTGTGCAGGGAAAATGGGATAGATTTTATTCTGGGCGTAGGGGGAGGCTCTGTTCTGGATTCAGCTAAGGCAATAGCAATAGGGGTGCCTTACGGGGGAGATGTATGGGATTTTTACATAGATAAGGCTGACATAAATGAGGCTCTCCCTGTAGGGGCTGTGCTTACCATTCCTGCTGCCGGCAGTGAGGCCAGCAATGGCTCGGTCATAACCAATGAAAGGGGTAACTATAAGAGGCCGGCATCAGATGAGCTTTTAAGGCCAAAATTTGCGGTCATGAATCCTGAGGTTACCTACAGCCTTCCGCCTTATCAGACAGCATGCGGGGCATCCGATATAATTGCCCATGTGTTTGAAAGGTATTTTACCACCACTAAAAATGTTGACCTGACCGACAGGTTATCTGAATCAGTAATAAAGACCATGGTAAAGTATACCCCGGTTGCCCTGAGGGAGCCCAAGAATTATGCTGCCAGGGCAGAGATAATGTGGACAGGGACCTTAGCCCATAATGACCTATTAAGCACCGGAAGGGCAGATGACTGGGGCTCCCATATGATAGAGCATGAAATCAGTGCTATATATGATATTGCCCACGGCGCAGGCCTTTCCATCGTGTTTCCGGCCTGGATGAAGTATGTTTACCGAAAAGACGTGGAAAGGTTTGTACAGTTTGCATCCAGGGTGTGGAATGTAGAGCCGGACCTGTATAATATGGAGGCGACTGCCCTGGAAGGGATAAAGAGGCTGGAGCAGTTTTACAGGCAGATAAAGCTTCCGGTAAGATTGAGTGATGTAAATATAGGTGATAAGCATTTCAGGCGGATGGCAGAGAAATGTTTGGAATTCGGGGAAGTTGGGAGCTTTTTAAAGCTTACCGAAGAAGATGTGATAAATATATTAAAGCTGGCAAAATAAAGGAGCAGGATGGATATTTATTCCTATGACATATTCAAGAGAAAAGTAATCATAAAGATAAAGACCAGAATCTGTGAAACAGCTGAAGAGCTTCTGGAAAGCAAGTTATTTAAAGAGATACTCAAAAGGTGCATAAGGTACCTTAAAAAGAGGAGCTCACCGCTTCTGGCAATTTTTGGGGACAGGGATATAAATGATGCCCAGATATCGGTTTTAGCTAAAACATTGAAAGCATTGGTCAGGGTTCCTGCTGATGTGGTGCCCAATATGGTTGAGGGCTCAGAGGTATTTTTAAATGACAGGAAATGCTTGAATGAATTTGTTGAGTACCTTTATAATTACTGGAGATATTATGACCGTTTTGTCATCTGCACTTCAGAAATAGAGGCTATAGATCAGAGGCCGTACAGGATATTTAACCAGACCGTAGAGATGCTTACCCATCTGATAAGGGGGACATACAGGGATCTGCAGGAGAATATAACCAACAAGCACCCCCGGGTATACAGGCAGGTAAGGGCCGGTTCGGAGGTAGCTGCTATTGCCCAGCTAAAGGATGTTGAATTGCCAGGAGGACCGTATGGCAAGCTGGCGGGGATACCGGTTATCAGGCAGGTGCTGATATATCCGCCCCTTGTTTTAAATCCACCCATGAATAAGAGAACCGGAAGGTTTGAAAAAGTGGAGCAGAACCCGCTGGAAAGGGTGGATATAGATCCTGGCCAATGGATGTGCTACCCTGCCAAGGTAGGGCCGCTTAATATCCACATATTCATCCACCAGGAATTCTATGAGCTGGGTTTTTCCCTTGCCAACCTTTTTGAGCTGGCGGAAGATCATGAAATTGATAAAAAGCCTGATGCTGTATACGTATTTGGAGTGGAGGAGGACAGGATTAAAGATATGGCGGAATATCCCACTGTCTTTTATGACGATAAGGATAATAATATGCTGGTGGCTGCTGTCCCCAATAGTGAAAGGTTCGGGTATTTTGGATACCTTAAAAAAATGGTACTGACCCTCCATAATATCATAATGATGAAAAGGGGAAGGTTTCCTTTTCATGGCGCACTGGTAAACATAATGCTTACCAACGGGCGGAGCGCTACCGTGCTTCTTATAGGGGATACGGGCGCAGGAAAATCAGAAACCCTGGAGGCACTGAGGATTTTGGGCGAGCAGCATATAAGGGATATGGTCATAATAGCTGATGATATGGGGTCCCTGGATACAAAGGATAATAATGTTGTAGGCTACGGCACAGAAATAGGGGCTTTCCTCAGGCTTGATGACCTGCAGCCCGGGTATGCATTCGGGCAGGTAGACAGGGCTATAATTATGAGCCCCAATATGACTAATGCCCGGATTGTCCTCCCGGTTACCAATATTGACAATGTCCTTAAAGGCTGGGATGTGGATTTTGTGCTGTATGCCAACAATTATGAAAATATAGATGAAGACCATCCCATTATAGAGATTTGCAAAAACTACAAAGACGCCCTAAATATATTCAGGGAAGGGATGGTAATGAGCAAGGGCACTACTACCACTACCGGACTTACCCATTCCTATTTTGCCAATATATTTGGCCCTCCCCAATACAGGGAGCTTCATGAATCATTGGCTGATAAATTTTTTAAAGAATTCTTTGACCGGGGGGTAAAAGTAGGGCAGGTAAGGACCAGGCTGGGTATTGCCGGCTACGAGATGAAGGGCCCCCACGAAGCAGCAAAGAAACTTCTGGATATGATTTCAGGAAAATAGGTTATTTCTGGTTAACTTTCAGGCTTCTCAGCCTGTTTAAGGCTGCTGCTACCTCGAACCTTCTGGGCAGGGCAAAGCTGCCCGGGTGCTGGCTGCTGTACGATGATATTGTCCCCAGCCCTTTTTCATTTATGTCATCGAATACACGTTCCAGCAGCTCATATATGGTGTTTTTGCCGTCTATATATCTGTTATGCAGGGCATAATAGATTATCTGGGATATGGCATTTACCTGGCTTGGGTCCACGATCTGCTCTATGGCGGAAAGGTCTATGTTTTCAAAACCAAAGGTTATGGTATCCAGCCCCCTGGATTTAATTTTTTTCTTTCTTCCCTTGTAGGGGTTAATGCTTTCAGGCCGGGGTATTCGTTCGGTTACATGGCCGAACGAAGGCGGGGCTTCTTTTTCCCTTACATCCTTTCTCTGGCTGATTAGCTGCTTTGCCTTTGAGGTTACTACCCGCGGAAGGTAAGAGTCCATTAATATGACCTCGTCTGCTACTTCAAAATAATCACCCGCACCTCCCATTACCAGTATGGTGGATGTGCCAAAGTTATCATGCATATTTCTTACCTGGTCGATGAATGGAGTGATAGGCTCCTTATCTTTGGATACAATTTTCTGCATTATTTCATCCCTTATGAGGAAATTGGTAGCGGAGGTATCCTCATCTAAAAGAAGAAGGCTGGCCTTGCTTTCCAGTGCTTCTATTATATTGGCAGCCTGGGAAGTGCTTCCGCTTGCATTGGCGGTGCTGAACTTGT
>JBNJCW010000042.1:0-17599 GCA_051744345.1 Actinomycetota bacterium | reverse complement strand
TGCCCATAATAGGGCTTACCCAGGGATTTTCAACCATTGCCAGTTTCAATTACGGGGCGAAGCTCCTTCCGAGGGTAAAAAGGGTTCTGGCAGTTGCCGTGCTTTGGACCACCCTTATTGCTGCTGGAGGTTTTGTAGCAGTGATGTTTTTCACCAGGCAGATTCTGGGACTTTTCAGCAACAGCCCCCTGCTTATAAACATGGGGGTTGCTCCGCTCAGGATAGCGGTGCTTTTCCTGCCTTTTTTGGGTATCCAGATAATTGGGGGAGGGCTTTTTCAGGCCATAGGCAAACCCGCTCCCGCCCTAATTATTACCGTATCCAGGCAGGTTCTGTTCCTTATACCGGCACTTGTCGGCCTTCCTATGATAATGGGGCTTGAAGGGGTATGGTATTCAATACCGGTCTCTGACTTTTTATCCATTATTGTTACCGGGGCCTGGATACTGAAAGAGATTGGCATATTTAACCGTAAATTGGTAACCGCAAATTAAGTAGTTAAGAGAGGTGTATGTAATGAAGATTAAGAGAAAGTCTGAGTTTGAGCCGGGCACAATAAATAATGACCAGATGAAGGGGGTGAGGTTCTATCCCCTGATAACTTCAAAAGACGGAGCCCCTAACTTTGCTATGAGGGTGTTTGAAGTTGAACCCAATGGCTACAGCCCCAGGCACAGCCACAAGTGGGAGCATGAGATATATATTGTATCCGGAAGCGGGTACGCTGTAACTGCCGGGGGCAAAGTGCCTGTTAAAAAGGATTGCTGCCTTTTAGTGGAGCCTTCAGAGCTTCACCAGATACAGGCAGGGGATAAGGGAATAACCTTTATATGTGTTGTGCCTCATGAAGGCCAGCCTTCTTAAACCGGCATGAGGCTGAAATTACTGTCTCTGTCCTTTATAATTATATTGATTTTAGGCACCAGTTCCTGTGTGCCCCAGCCAAGTTTTGGCAGGCTTGACGTGTGCAGCCGGATAGATGAAGAGACCTATCAGCCTGTTGAGCTGCAGGACGAATACGGCATAGATGCCCAAAAGATATATGCTACCATACAGGTTTCAAATGTACCTTCAGCAGATAACTGGCTGTTTAAGTGGGTTGAGCCGGAAGGCGGTTCGGTCCTGGCTGAAAGCACAGGGAGGTATATGGAAAGGGATAATCAGTATGTCAGCGGTTATTTTGCCAGCGTGCTGATACCGCAGGAAGGCAATGAGATCATTGCCCCTCCCGGCAGCTACAGGGTAGATTACTACCATAACCACGTACTGGTGGACAGCGCGGAATTTAAAATAAGTGAGCCGGAACCTAAATTACTGGAAGCCAGTCTTGCTTCCGGGATAAACCCGGACGGCGCACCTCTGGATACAAGGGACCAGTTCTATACAGGAGAGGATATATTTCTCTGCCTGAAGCTAAATTACCTTATAGGAGGCGGCAGGATTTTAGCCAGCTGGTTCAGGGGCCAGGATAGGTTTGGGGAGGCAACAGTGAGGATAGTGCATGACCATTACCAGCCCTCTTACCAGGTAATGGAGCTTGGTGAAAGTGCGCTTCCCCCGGGCTCCTACCATGTGGATATCCACATAAACGGAACCCTGGAGGATAGCCTTGAGTTTGAGGTAGGGGTTGATTTGGAGGCCAGGGAGGTTTACGAGGATGAGAACTACCGTTTTTCCCTCAGGTACCCTGGGTGGCTCAAGTTTTTGCAAGAAAGCACCGAAGACAGCTACCATATAGCATTTTATCCACAGGATTTTGAGGCAAATATATTACTGGCTGTATGGATTCTGGAATCTGCTGCCTTGCCGGAAGGGGACCGGTTGCTGTTCGCAGACGAAGTAGTGTTAAAAGACGTGGAAACAGAATACGGCCTCCGGCTGATAGAAAAGGATGAAGGCAAGAATTTCTACAGGTACCGGTACAGGGTCCAGGGCGGGGAAGAATGGAAATTGCTTCTGGATTTCGAAGATGCCGGAGGCAATACATATATTTTCCTGGGGCTTGCTGACAGCTATTATGCAGACAGCATGGAAAAGATATTTGGCGGTATCTTGGGAAGCATTGAATTTGAGATTGAGGAATAAAATCATTGTATTATAATAAATTACATTTATTGGTGAAAGTTTGTCAATGTTTGACCTGAATAAAAAGCTAAAGGATTTGGAGAAAAAGGGAGAGCCCATCAGGGTTGCCCTGTGCGGGATGGGCCATATGGGCAGGTGCCTTTTTTCACAGATTGAGGATATGGGGGGCATGGAGGTGGTTGCCGTTGCCAACCGGAACAAAGAGAGTATTACCAAAAACCTTCCTCCTACGAAGAAAAGAATGAGGGAAATCAGAAACAGCCGCGGTGGCTTTTCCCGGGATATACTGGCTGTAACCGAGGACATAACCCTTCCTTCTGCCCTGCCTTATGTGGATGTAGTAGTAGATGCTACCGGAAGCTGCCAGGGTGGGGCGGTTATTGCATCATCTGCCATAGAGGGAAAAAAGGATATCGTATCATTGAATGTGGAAGCAGATACAATCATAGGCCCTTTGCTTAACAAGCTTGCCCGCAGCGCAGGGGTGGTGTACACGGTAGCTGCCGGCGATGAGCCGGGAGCATTAAAGGAGCTCTATGATTTTGCTGCCGGTCTGGGGCTGGAAGTAGTTGCTGCCGGCAAGGGGAAAAATAATCCCCTGGACAGGGAGGCAAACCCGGCTACCCTGGCTGATTACAGCAGAAAAAAGGGAGCCAACCCCAGGATGATGGCCTCCTTTGTGGACGGGACCAAAACCATGATAGAGATGGCCTGCCTGTCCAATGCTACAGGATTGGCTGCAGATTGCAGGGGGATGCATGGGCCAAAGGCTGACACGGATGAGCTTACCAGGGTTTTCGAACTGAAAGAGAGCGGGGGGATACTGGAAAAGACAGGGGTGGTTGATTTTGTTATAGGTGACGTCGCTCCGGGGGTTTTCATTGTCTACAGTACCCGGAATAATATATTAAGGGAAGAGCTAAAGTACCTGCTTTTCGGCGATGGCCCCAATTACCTCCTCTACAGGCCCTACCACCTGGCAAGCATAGAGGCTCCGTTATCCATAGCCTGTGCTTATTTCTACCGCCAGCCCACCATTGTGGCTGGAAATAACCTGGTTTCGGATATACTAACCGTGGCCAAGGCTGACCTTAAAGCAGGACAGGCTATCGACGGCATAGGGGGCTATACCGTATACGGCCTTATAGATTCATATCTTAAGGTAAAAAAAGAAAAGCTGCTGCCTATCGGCTTAAGCGAAGGATGTGTGCTGGTCAGGGATAAGAAAAAGGGAGAGGTTGTTGGCTATGACGATATCCACCAAGTACCTGATTCCATGGTTTATGACTTAAGGAAAATCCAGGAGGCCCAGTTTGGCTAAGTCTATATTTAAAAATTTGATGGCGGTTGTGCTGGCGGTTGTGCTGAGCACCGGTTTCGGATGCAATTTTAAGACTTACAGCCGCTTTGATCAAACCAGGGAAATGATGGGCACTTTTGTAAGCATTGCCGTGTATGCGGAAAACCAGCGGCAGGCGGAGTCAGCCATGGACGCTGCTTTTACCGAGATTAGCCAGATAGAGTCGATTGCCACCATATTCGATGAGCGGAGCGAAGCCTCCCTATTGAATGCGGACGGCTATATAGATAACCCTTCAGGCCATCTGGTCAGGCTCATAACCGAATCAAAAAATTACCACCAGATCAGCGGAGGGGCTTTTGACATAACGGTGCAACCGATATTAGAATTATGGCAGGCCGGTTTGTGGAAAGAGCCGGAAGAAGTACAGCGGGAAATGCTGGACCGGTCCATGGAGCTTGTAGGGTCGGATATGATAGAGGTCAGCAACGACAGGATAGAATTTGAAAAGGAGAACATGAAGATTACTCTTGGCGGTATCGCCAAAGGCTATGCGGTAGACAGGGCCCTTGAAGTCTTAAAAGAAGAGGGCATAAGGCATGCATTGGTAAATGCCGGAGGGGATATAATGACTACCGGCCCGAAGCCGGACGGCGGCTACTGGACCATAGCTTTGGAAAACCCGGATAACCGGGAGGAAAAAATAGCGGTGTTAAACGTGGCCGATAAGGCGGTAACCACTTCCGGCAACTATGAAAGGTATTTTGATCCCGAAAAGGAAGCCCACCATATAATTGACCCCAGGACCGGCTATTCTTCTGACCAGTGCATAAGCACTACCATTGTCTCCAACAGCTGTATGGATGCCGATGTGCTTGCTACATCCATTTTTGTGCTTGGCCCCCGGCAGGGCATTGAGCTGGTTAACAGGCTTGATGGGGTAGAGGCCCTTATAATAGACAATGAGCGCAACATACATAAGTCAGATGGACTTTCAAAATATATAAATAATTAAAAGATAGGATAAATTATGGGCATAATCAAGAAAAAAAGCATTTCTGCAGGAGTAAAGCTGCCGGAGAATAAAATAACCGAAGAGGAGCCGATAGAAAAGATGCACCTTCCCGAGAAAGCGGTGATACCCATACAGCAGAATATAGGGGCTCCGTGTGAGTTTATCGTAAAAAGGGGTGATGAAGTAAAGACCGGACAGCAGATAGCCCAATCGGACAAGTTTGTATCTGCCCCGCTGCATGCACCCGTGTCCGGCAAGGTTTCCAGAACAACCAAGGTGATGAATCCGGCTACGGGAGCTTTGCTTGATGCCCTGACCATTGATTCTGACGGCAGCGACCAGTGGGCCCAGCTTGATTCTATACTTAAGATTGATGAGATAGATTCATGGCCCGGCGCACTGGCGGCCATAGATAAGATTCCCGCCAAGGATGCCCTAAACAGGATACATGAAGCAGGGATTGTTGGGCTGGGAGGGGCAACCTTTCCCACCCATGTCAAGCTTTCCCCGCCTCCTGATAAAAAAATTGATACTTTTATACTAAACGGCTGCGAGTGTGAACCCTTTATCACTTCTGACCACAGGATTATGCTGGAATACGGAAAGCATGTGCTCCTGGGTTTGTATATAATCAGCAGTATACTCAAGCCCCAAAACATATATATAGCCATTGAGGATAATAAGCCTGACGCCATAGAGCATCTGAACATGCTGGTTGAAGAGATGGGCCTTGAAGGGGTAGATATAATAGCCCTTCCCTCAAGATACCCCATGGGTGCTGAAAAAACACTCATCAGGACCATACTGGGCAGGGTGGTTCCCATGGGAGGCCTTCCCATGGATGTAGGGGTTGTGGTAAACAATGTTGCCACCTCCAAAGCTATAGCAGAAGCGGTGCTTGAAGGAAAACCGCTTATAGAAAAGGTGGTAACCGTCACCGGTTTGTTTGGAAAACCCAAGAACCTCCTGGTCAGGGTGGGCACTCCCATTTCCCAGCTGGTCAGCCACTGCCAGTTAAAGGAAAGGGAAAAATACCACATCATCCTGGGAGGCCCCATGATGGGCCTGCCCACCAATGACCTGGAATATCCGGTAACCAAGGGGCTTAATTGCGTGCTTATTAAGGAAGGGGTTGCAGGTGATGAGCAGAACTGCATAAGATGCACAAGGTGCATATCTGCCTGCCCCATGGACCTTATGCCCCTGATGTATCCATTGTTTGTGAAAAATGATGCCTACAGCCAGTGCAGCGAATATTATATTGAAAACTGCATAGAATGCGGTTCCTGTGCTTTTGTATGTCCTGCCCGCATACCTATTGTGGGTTATATTAAAACAGGGAAGAAGAAACTTGCTCAGAAAAAATAAGTTTGAACTAAAAATAAGATTAATTTATACTTATAAAATCTAGAAAAAGAAAATTAATATGGATAAGAATAAAATAATAATCTCTCACGCACCTTATCTTTGGAAGGGTTTCTCCACCACCAAAATCATGTATCTGGTAGTTTTAGCCCTTATTCTTCCTACCGCAGCAGCAATTTATTATTTTGGCCGGCCGGCTATATTTATAATATTAGCCAGTGTGCTGACCTCGTTTTTAACCGAATTTGCTATCAAGAAGCTTAGGAAAAAGAGGTTTGTAAATGACGGCAGCGCAGTAGTAACCGGGCTTTTGTTCGCCCTGGTTCTGCCTCCCAGAATGCCCATATGGATGGCGGTAGTCGGGGCCTTTTTTTCAATTGCGCTGGTAAAAGAAGCCTTTGGGGGATTGGGGCATAATATATTTAATCCCGCCCTGGGCGGAAGGGCATTTCTGGCGGTTTCTTTCCCCACCCAGATGACCGAATGGGTGGCGCCTTCCGGTTTCAGTGTAGACGCAGTAACTGCTGCAACTCCCCTTAATCCTAATTTTTCCTACCAGGGAAGTCAGGCAGAGCTTTACAGGGACCTTTTATTGGGAAATACCGGAGGCTCAATGGGAGAAACTTCAGCGCTCCTTATAATCATGGGCGGATT
This sequence comes from Actinomycetota bacterium, assembly GCA_051744345.1. Classification (GTDB taxonomy): domain Bacteria; phylum Actinomycetota; class Humimicrobiia; order Humimicrobiales; family Humimicrobiaceae; genus Halolacustris. Next base: position 11,180 of record JBNJCW010000042.1, on the reverse strand, counting down.
AATTCTACTTGCGTTCAGGATAATAAACTGGAGAATACCGGCTTTCTATATTGGTACTGTAGCCCTCCTGTCTTTTGTTATGGGAGAGGATCCCCTTTTTCATATACTGGCCGGCGGGCTTATGATAGGGGCGTTTTTTATGGCTACCGATTATGTCACATCCCCGGTTACCGCAAATGGGAAAATCATATTCGGTGTGGGACTGGGTATACTTACCGTGCTGATCAGAAAATTTGGGGCATTTCCCGAAGGGGTGGCATTCTCCGTACTGATAATGAATGCATTCACTCCTTTAATTGACAGGTATTTAAAACTTAAAACCCTGGGGTTACAAAGAGAAAAGGAAGCATCTTAGAAAAATGTTTGAGAAAATAAAAAAAACTAAAGCCTATCCTGTAGCTTTGCTTACCGTGGTGGTCCTGGTATCGGTAGCTCTGCTGATGGGCCTAAACACCGTAACCGAGCCGGTAATTGAAGCTCAGAGAAAGTCGCAAATAATAGAGATGCTGGAGGATATTTTCCCCCTGATGACTGATTTTAAGCAGGAGGATGAAATATATTATATACTGCAGGACGGGCAGGAAATAGGTTATGCTTTCATTGCCAGGGGCAGCGGTTATGGCGGAGAGATAAGCATTATGGTGGGTCTGGACAGTGATTTGCTCATAAATGGTGTAAGTATTGTTTCCCATATTGAAACACCCGGCCTGGGAAGCAGGATAGAAGAAGAAGAATTCACCAACCAGTTTAAGGGCCTGGGCGCCGGTGACCTTGCCCTGGAAATTGAGGGTGGCCAGATAGATGCTATTACCGGTGCAACCGTAAGCTCACAGGCAGTGGTTTTGGCCATAAGGGAAGAAATAGAAGAGAAATTAAAGGCGGTAAAATAAGGGGGGATAGCCATGGATGATTTAAACAATTGCGGCACCTGCGGAAAATGCCCTCCGGAAACCAAAAAAGGGAGAGGCTTTTGGAAGGAATTTGCCAAGGGGATAATACTGTCCAATCCTATTTTTGTGCTTGCCCTTGGACTTTGTCCCGCCCTGGCGGTAACCGGGACCCTGGATAATGCCCTGGGCATGGGGGGAGGAGTAATTTTTGTGCTCCTGGGGGCCAATATCATAATATCTTCTCTAAGAAATGCTATACCTGGGCTGGTTAGGATTCCGGTATTTATAGTGGTTATAGCAACCTTTGTAACTATTTTGAGCCTTCTTTTTGAAGCCTTTATCCCGCCTCTGCATGAATCGCTGGGCATTTACCTTTCCCTTATAGTGGTTAACTGCATTATCCTGGGAAGGGCAGAGGTTTTTGCCTCACGAAACAGTGTGGTGCTTTCTATTGCTGATGCTTTTGGCATCGGGCTTGGTTTTACCCTGGCCATTATAATCATATCCCTTTTCAGGGAAATACTGGGAACCGGTTCCCTTTCGGTATTCGGTTTCCAGCTGTTTTCAGTCCCCGTTATTTCGGAAACTCCTTTTGGATTTTTTATAATGCCTCCCGGCGCTTTTCTGGTGATAGGGGTTCTATTGGCAGTGTTCAGGATGACAGGGGTGATGGATAATGAATAACCTCCTTTCAATATTTATAGCCATGGCTGTTGTAAATAACCTGGTTTTAGCCAGGTTCCTGGGCTTATGCCCGTTTTTTGGTGTATCCAAAAAACTTTCCAATGCTATAAGCATGGGCATTGCGGTTACTTTCGTGATGCTTCTGGCTTCTATTTCCACCACCATCATATACAATTACCTGCTGGCCCCCTTCGGGGTGGAGTTTATGAGGATTGTCCTCTATATACTGGTGATAGCTTCACTGGTGCAGATAGTGGAGCTGACCATAAGGAGGACCAATGTCGCCCTGTACAATGCCCTGGGAATTTTCCTCCCCCTTATAACCACCAACTGTGCTGTATTGGGTATCGCCCTTATAAATACCCAGGAAAGCTTTAATGTAGTGCAGAGCACCATAAGTGCCCTGGGGGCAGGGGTAGGTTTCAGCCTTGTGCTGGTAATCATGTCCGGCATAAGGGAAAAGCTTGAGCTGGGGGACAGCCCCAAATCCATGCGGGGCCTTCCCATCGCCTTTATAACTGCTGCCCTGCTGGCCCTGGCTTTTATGGGGTTTGGAGGAATGGTATAATGTCTGTAAGGAGGGAATGGATATAATATGAGCCTTATATGGATAATAATAATGCTGAGTGCCATAGGCCTGGCAAGCGGCATCCTTATATTCATAGTAAACAAATACCTGCCCCGTGAGCCGGAGTCGCTGAAGAGGGCAGAGAAAGTATCCGAGAACCTGCCGGGCTATAACTGCGGGGCATGCAGTTATCCGGGATGTTTTTCCTACGCCCAGGCAGTGGCCAAAGATAAGGATGTTTTGACCTCAAATCCCTGTACTACGGTTATGCAGAATGAAGAGATGCTGGCAGGCATTGAAAAGGCATTGGGAATAAAAATAGATACCTCCCAGGTAGGCAAAAAGGCGGTGGTCTGCTGCTATGGGGTTACCGAGCCGCTGGGTGAATACGAAGGGATTAAAACCTGCCAATCGGCTAATAATGTTATTGGAGGGTTCAAAAGGTGCCCTTACGGATGCCTGGGGCTTGGTGACTGCACCCTGGTCTGCCCGCAGGATGCTATAGAAATAGATGAGGAACGAAAGATTGCGGTAATAGATCCCGACAAGTGTACCGGCTGCGGCCTTTGTGTCGGTGAGTGCCCCAAGAACATAATAGAGCTGGTTCCCGCAGATTCCAATATTGTTTTCAGGTGCAGCTATGAATCACTGAAGGACATACCCGGCAGGGAAAGATGTGATGAGGGGTGCCTGCACTGCAGGAAATGTTTTAAGGCCTGTGAGTATGATGCCATAATCTGGAACAAGGAAAAAGGCATACCCGAGTTTGACTTTTCAAAGTGCGAGATGTGCGGCAAATGCATAGAGGCCTGTCCCCATAACCGGCTGATAGAGCTATGCAACATTTGTCCCCATAAGCAGGAAGCCGGCGCAGTAAAGTAGGTTAATTTCTCCTCCCTATGCAGTTTTCCCTGGGGCATAGTTCGCAGGCTACCTTGGTTTTATCTATTCTATCTGCCGGTCCAAAGCCATAGACCCCCGATACCGATTTGAAAGGCACCATCAAGAAACTGGGGTTGAGGCTTACACCGATAGGGCTTCCATCAAGCATTTTAAATATTTCTTTCTGCTCTTCTATGGTCCATTTATACTGCCCGGGCGAATAGGTACAGGTTGCCTGCCAGCCTTCTTGCTGGATACCTTCAGATTTGGCAATTTCTGAAAACCTTTCTCCCAGCAGGGTGAGCAGGCTGGTGGTTATTGAATCCATTACAATGGTAGCAAGCGTATCCCCGCTTTTGCTGGTTTCTTTTATGAGCTTATCGATTTTATTTCCCAGGGTGAATATAAAGACCAGGGCAGTCTCCGAACCTTTAAGTATCTTGGATATATTAGGGCCCTTGAAAACATTGCCTGAGGCAAAATATACTTTTTCGCCCTCCGCTTTTTCTATCTTAAATACATCATATACCGCCTTAGGTTCAATTTGGCTGATGCATTGCTTTCTTTTGGTATCCAGAATGCCTTCCAGCTGGGGGTTCAGCCTTCCACCCATCAGTCTGGTAAGGAAATCTTTTCCTATATCCCTAGGAATATCCAGGCCAATTTTCTTAAGTATTTTCATCTTATCTCCCAAAATGCTTGTAATTTTTAGTAATAATAATATAACATTGATTAAAGCATAGAAAGAGGAAAGAAATGAAAAAGAATCAGCTGGATATAATAAGGGAGAATGTGGAAAAAGAACCTTATGTGAGTTACCTGGGCATAAAGGTTTTAGAGCTTAAACCAGGACAGTCAGTGGTAAGGATGAAAGCAGAAGATAAATTTAACAATATTTTTTCCATAACCCATGGCGGCGCCATATTTTCTTTAATTGATGTAGCTTTTGGGTCTGCTGCCAATTCTTACGGCACCATAGCAGTTGCCTTATCCATGTCCATTAACTATGTGATGCCTGCCAGGGCAGGGGATGTGCTTACCGCTGCCGCTACCCAGGTAAGCCAGACAGCAAAAACAGCTGCCTATAATATAGTAGCAAAAAACGCCTCCGGCCAGGTAATTGCAACCTGCCAGGCGGTTGCCTATTTAAAAAAACAAAAACTGCCTTTTTTGGATAAAATTGAAGATAATTCATAGCTCAGATCTGCATTTAAACAAAAACTGCCCGGAGAGGGCAGAAGCCCTGGACCGGATACTGGAGGCAGGGCAGAAACAAAAAGCTGAAGCAGTACTTATAGCCGGTGATTTTTTTGACAGCAAAGCCGACTCCGATTATTTTAGGCCGGTCCTGAGGCAAAAATTCAATGATATCGGCTTTAAGGTCTATCTTATACCCGGAAACCATGACTACGGCTCTTTTGAGGGCGACCTGTTTTTCGGAAATCAGCTGCAGGTTCTTAACAAAAAACCTTTTGAGGTTATTGATTTTAACCAGCTGCGGGTGGTGGCGGTTCCCTATTTTAATCAGGATTTTAACCGGTATGCAATGGAGATAGGGGAGGCTAAAGCAAAAGACAGGCCCAATGCCCTTCTTTTGCACTGTTCCCTGGATGCCCCTTTTATATCAGGAGATGAATTTGGAGAAGAGCAGGGAGAGGGTTACCTTCCGGTAAGTTCCAGGGTTTTAGCGGAACTTGGCTTTAACTATGTGCTGGCCGGCCATTACCACTCGAGGTTTATGGTCCACGATATTTCTGATACCTGCACCTTTGTTTATCCCGGCAGCCCGGTATCGGTCACCAGGAAGGAAAAGGGCCCCAGGGCGGTAGCCTTGCTGGATACGGAAAAGAGGCAAGGCATAGGTTCCCTAAGCATAAAGAGCAGCTATTATGACCGGTTAACTTTTTCCCTGGAACCGCAGAAAGAAAAAGAAGTGCTGGACAGGATGGCCGGGGAACTATCTTCCCATGACCCCTCTTATGCTTTGCTGGAAGTAATCCTTGAGGGATTTACTTCGATGGGGGAGAGGACACTAAAGGAAAAAATAGATAATACCCTGGCAGGTTTTAAGAATTACAACCTTAATTTAAGCCATAATTACAGGGATATAGCGGAGGTGCTGTCTGACCCGCTCTATATTAAATTCAGGGATAAGCTCAAAGAGAGGGACCTGGATGAGGCATTGCGGAAGGAAATAGATAACAGCTGCAGGCTGTTTTTATCCAGGCTCAAATACGAGAGGTAGCTTTGCATATTAAAAAAATCTATATAAACCATTACGGCCCCATAAAAGGTCTAGATCTGGAAATCGGCAAGGGAATACAGGTGGTGTGGGGCTTAAATGAGGCGGGCAAGACCCTTACCATAGATGCTGTGATAAAGCTGATGCTGGGAAAGTCAATAAAGGAATTCGAGCATATTGACCGTGTTGACCAGTTTCCCGAAGGCTATCTGCTTATAGAGGATAGCGGCAACCGGGAGATAAAGATAGACCCAGGGTCCAGCTTAAGCAGCTATGTGGGAATTGAGCCCAGGGATTTCAGGAATACCTTTATTATAAGGAACAGCGACCTTACTATAAGCAGGGAAGAGGAATACTACAGGGCGGTTACCGACCGCCTCACCGGTATGCAGACAGAAAAAATTGAAAGCCTGATGGAAATGTTTAAGGATTACGGAAGGCTGACCTCTGCTTCCGGCGGAGCCAGGCTTTCCAACAGCAGGGAATACGATGGCATTAAAGACAAAAGGGATGATGCCGGCAGCCTTGTATCGGATATAGGGGAATACATAAACCAGGCCCGGCAGGAAAAGATTGACGGCCTGGAACTTGAAGGAATACGGATTGACCGGCAAATAGGAGAGCTTAAGGCTAGTATAGCTGAAGGTGAAAAGAAATTAAGGCATTTTGAGTTTCATGAGTTAAACAGCAGCCTTGCGGAACTAAAGTCAGAGCTGAAAAAATATGAGGGTTACAAGAGATACAATGACAGGGATCATGAAGAGCTGCTTGAGCTAAAATCTGAAACAGAATCTGCAGGCCGGCAGGCTGAGGGATTCAGGCTGGAGCTGGAAGGGCTGAGGGACAGCAGCTTGAACCTGAAAGAGAGGCTGCTGGAAACAGACAGCAGCCTCAAACCCTATCAGTCAAAAACCGAGAAGATGGAAAGCATCAAGGAGCAGATTGGCCTGGCCAGCCAGCAGAGGGCACAGCCGCCGGCTAAAACCTTCCTTTTTGTGTCTGCGGCATTCCTGGCGCTTGTATTTGTCAGCATGGCATTTTTGGCTGCATACAGGGAATGGCTGTTTTTGGTAGTTCTGCTTGTTTTTGTCGCCCTGTTTCTGTCATTTTTTATGCCTTATGTAATAAAATTGTGGAGAGCAGGCCGGTTTTTAGCCAGGGAAGCAAATCTTCTGGACTCTTTAAGCGCCTGGGGTTATAAGGCTGGCAATCTGAGGGAGGCAAGCTCAAAGGTAGCCGGATTTTTCGACCAGAAACAGGCTCTGGAGGACAAGAAAAATAATCTGGAAAAAGAGCTGGAAATAAATAAGAAACAGCAACAGTGGCTTACCAAGAACCTTGACCAGAGGACTGCAGATATCGAAGGCTACAGAAAAGAAATTTTAGGGATTTTGCACCGCCTGGCAGTAGAAGACGCCGGCAAGCTAAAGGAAAAACTTGACCGCAGGAAAGAAATTGAATCTGCTGCAGTACAGTTGTTTAGAATGCTTGCCAGGAAGCTGGATATGGATATTGGGCAGTCTGCGGGGATAGGGCAAATAATAGATAGTATGGCGGTAATAGAGAGAAAGATCGAACAAAAAAGGCCTCCTGATTTTAGCGGATACAATCCGGAGGAGAAGCTAAGCCGTGCAGAGCTGAATGAGAGTAAGAGTCTTCTGGAGGACCTGGAAGCCAAAAAAGATGAAATTACAGAAAAGGTTTCCAGGCACCAGTACAGGCTTAAAGATTTCCAGAGGAAGTTTGACCAGCTGGCAATTGAAGAGCACCCGGGTGAAAGTTTCAAATTAGAGATAGACAACCTGCAGAAGCTTTCCCGGTCAGCTGAAATGGCTAAAGATTTCATATACAGTATTGACCGGCGGTTTGATGTGTCTATTGAGGCCATAAACATACTTGAAGAGATAACAGAGGAGGAACAGCTTAAAGTATCTGATATATTTGATACCCTTTCTGCCTCAGATTATTTCAAGCGCATAACCGGCAGCCGTTACCAGCGGGTATTCTATGATTCTTCCCAGCGTATGGTAAAGGCGGAAGGCAGTCAGCTTACCCTGGTTGCAGGCAAGTTGAGCCACGGAGCCTATGATCAGCTTTATCTGGCAATAAGGATAGCTTTGGCTGAAAAAATCATAGATTCCCCTTCCTTTTTTATCATAGATGATGCCTTTATATACTCGGACAGGCAGAGGCTGGAGCGCCAGTTCGAGGTCCTGTCCGGGCTTGCAGGACAGGGGTGGTCTTTTATTTATTTCACTGTAAAGGAAGAAGTAAAAGATATGGCAAAAAAATTCTCTAAAAATATGATTCTGGATATGGAGGGTTAGAACTTTGTCAAATTTTAAATATGATCCCGAGCTTTATGATTTGCAGATTAACTGGGAATCCAGGCTGGACAGAGAGGTTAAGTTTTTGTTGGAGATTATAAAAGAGGGGAATGTGGAAAGGGTCCTGGATATAGGCTGCGGTACCGCCCACCACCTGCAGGCCCTCTCTGGCCACCTAAAGCAGCTTGCAGGCATTGATCCTTTGCCTGAAACCATAGCCTACGGGGCAAAGGAGGTGGCTGCTGCTGAAAACATAGAGCTTAAGGTTGGCGGTTTTGAGGACCTTAATAATCTCGATATAGGCAAATTCGGCCTTATTATGTCCCTGGGAAATACCCTGCCTCTTTTAAAGACCAAAAGGAAGGTTAAGCTTGCTTTAAAGGACTGCAGAAAAAAACTGGTTAAAGGGGGGACTGCATTGTTTCAGTTTCTAAACTTTGATAGAAAAATGATAGAAGCCAACAGCTATTACCGCCCCAAGACGGTTAAATACAGGGGGAAGCAGTATATATTTTTGAAGCATTTTGAGTATGGTAAAATTAATACCAGGGCAGATTTTTTGATTACGGAGCTGGATGCTGGGGGAGAAGTGAGCGGTTTTTGGACCAACAGCTCCTATTTCTGTACCTTGAAGAAAAACGTGTTTATAAAAATGGCCCGCAATGCCGGCTTTAAGGGAGTAAGGCTGCTGGCTCCGGACGGCAAGCAGGAATTTAACGTAAAGAAACATATAAGCCTGTATGCAATATTAAATAATTGAAAGGTTAGACAAATGGAGCGAATAAAAAGGTTTGGCGTTTCCATGGAAGAAAGGCTTCTTGTAAAATTTAACCAATACCTGGACAAAAGCAATTACAAAAACCGCTCAGAAGCCATCAGGGACCTTGTAAGGAAGGAACTGGTGAAAGAAGAGTGGCTACAGAGCGATGATGTGGTGGCCGGAGCAATAATAATGGTTTATGACCACCACCAGAAAGAGCTTATGGATAACCTGGTGCATCTTCAGCACCATCATCAGGGAATAATAATTTCCAGCCAGCACATACACCTGGACAAGAGGATGTGCCTGGAGGTAATAATTGTAAAGGGGACCATAGGCGAGGTTTATGACCTGGAATCAAAGCTAAAGTCTGCCAAGGGCGTAAAACATGCCTCGCTGGCCAAATCAACCCTGGGGCGGGATATATAGGCCGGGGGTATGGTTAAAACAGGCTGTTTTTACAGGGGATTGAATTTGGAGAGATAAATTTCTTGGATAAGTTCTTTTTTATCCAGATATTGCCGAGGATGGGCAGAGCATAGCCGCTGTAAGCTCTAAGGTGCCGGTTAATACACCCGGCAAACCTTCCCGGAAATCAGCGGTTATATTTCTTAAGACACCCTTTTTTATATCCATGCAGTTCTGCCAGGGTTTGGACTTCCTAAAATTTTTTAGGTTGACTTGTTGGGGGGGGGGTGCTAACATTATAGCCAGACTCACTTATAATAAAGTACATCAAAGGAGTGATAGCAAGTGAGCAGGAACTGGATAAAGGCGGTAATGCTGGGAGCAATGGTGCTAGTGTTTTCCCTGGCCATGGTGTTTTCAGGGTGCGGGGAAATAGAGCCTATTGATGAGCTGCCCCAGGAGCCTATTGATGAGCCGATTCCCGAAGACCCAGGTGGGGGCCTCTAGTATATTCCTAACTTGGATAAAGAAGGCTTGGAAACTTTTGGCTGATTTTTACGGCCGACAAGAAATCCGGGCCTTCTTTTTTTATCCGGTACGTACCCTATACCAAAAGCCATGCCTTAATATTTGGACAAACAGCAATCTTTTAAATTAGGAAAATCACCGTATTCAAACAGCTTGCAGGGGTAGGAAAAAGTGGTATAATTCAATTATAATAATACTTTGGATATGTAAAGATACTTATATTATGAAAAGTATTAATGTTATGAAATGTTTGGCTGCACTATTACTATTTTCTTTATTATTCTTCCTGTTTGGCTGCCAAACAGAAGGTTTGGGCAGCATTCAGCCGGAAACAGGGCAAACAGTTGAGGTTTTATCCCAGAACGTTGTAGGTAAGCCTGATCCGGATAATGAAAACGGGAACACGGAAGAGCCAAAAGAGCTTGCAGATGACGGAGACGGCCGTGATGAAGGAGAAAACATACAGGCAAGCAATGAGGAACCTGAAGAAGATAGCCCTTTCGGTCGGGAAATCTCTGAAATTGCCCAGGGCCTGGAAGAAGGAGAAACAACTGTAGAAGAATTGGTGGCAAAGGCTACCTCCAGAAGTGTAGAAGTTCTGGAAGGGGTAGAAGATAAGGTTCCCGAAGCGGCCAAAGAAGGGATCCAGAAGGCTATTGAAAACAGCCAGAAGGGAAACCAGCAGGCTGTTGAAGCAGTGGGCAAGGACCAGAACGGTGAAAATGATGACGAAGGCGAAGAAGAAAATGGCGGTTCCCTAGAGAATAATGAAGGCAATGGTGTAGATGCAGAAGGCATTGTAAGCCAAAACAGGGGCAGAAAACCTGATAAAAATTAAAGGGCCTTTAGACTGCCAGTTGATAGGCTGAAGGTCCAGTTTCTGTTCCTGCCTGTATAGCGGTTGCAGGGCAGTGGTCTTTATGCATTTGCCTGACCGTACCTGCACCAGGGAAGCAGCCTGCATTCGGCGCATTTAGGGTTTCTTCCCAGGCATACAGTCCTCCCGAAGGCTACTATCTTATGAGAAAAATCAGTCCGCCTGCCTTCAGGTATTATTTCCATAAGGTCTTGCTCAATTTTATCCGGATTGGTATTGGCGGATAATCCCAGGCGGGTGGAAATTCTTTTCATGTGGGTGTCCACAATTATGGCATCCTGGCCGAAAGCATTGCCTAAAACCACGTTTGCGGTCTTTCTTCCCACCCCTGGAAGCAAAGTAAGGTCATCGATGTTCCGGGGAACATCACCACCGAATTTATCTACCAGTTTCCGGGAGCACTGTTTGATGCTTTTTGCTTTGTTTCTGAAAAAACCTGTGGATTTTATGGCTTCTTCAAGCTCGCTAGTGTCAGCCCGGGCAAAATCCTGGGGAGTGGAAAATTTTTCAAACAAAGACGGTGTAATTTTGTTTACCTGCTTGTCTGTGCTCTGGGCTGCCAGTATGGTGGCAATAAGCAGCTGAAAAGGGTCTTTATAGTTCAGGGATGTATCTTTTGCCTGGGGGTACTGGCGGCTTAATATCTCAATTATTTTCATAATATTTTCTACTGCCGGACGGTAGGTGCCTTGTTTCATTTTATTTGCCTTTCTTGTTTTTTAAATATTTTTGCATCTCAGCCCGGGTCATGGCATTAGCCACATCAGCAGCTCCCAGCCAGCCTTTCCGGGCAATATTTACCCCGTATCTATAGTCGTGAAGGTTTTCCAGGTGATGCGCATCAGGATTGATGAACAGCTTGATCTTTTTATCCTTGGCATATTTTATCATCCTCCAGTCCAGGTCCAGGCGGTGGGGATTGGCATTAATCTCCAGGTCCACATTATTTTCAGCAGCTGCATCTATAATCCTTGAAATGTTTACCCGGTAAGGGTCGCGGGCCAAAAGTATCCG
>JBNJCW010000041.1:0-17963 GCA_051744345.1 Actinomycetota bacterium | reverse complement strand
TTTGATTTTAATTTTAAAGAAATATTATAACATCTTTTCCAAAATATTGTTGGAGCCTTAATCTTTAATTTTTTACTTAAAAATTATAAAATACCATAAGGGGCATTTCATTTTTCTCGATCATGGTTCTTGTATCTGTTTTACTACTTACAGGCTGCGGGACTGTATAAACAGAATCCAGGCCTTACGGCCAAAAAGAAGCCAGTACACAGTCCGGGCCCACTACTCCAGAAGGAAATAACTCCTACAGTCTGTTTTTCAGGAAAGAGCAAGGTAGCCAGATTAATTTTAAACAGCCCAATATAAGAGTTTATATTAATATATAGAAGAATTATGTATAATTTTTGTAGCAGGCATCAGAGAAGGGTTAAAGGCTGCGGCTATTTTAAGAATTGCGGCACAAGCAGGAAGAGATATATTACAGTCTGATTAATATTTTTTAGTGCTTACGGAGGCAATTATATGGCAGGCACCAGTGATTTTGCGACAGTAACAGACAGTGCTTCAGATGTTCCCCGTAAGTATGTTAAAGAAAATGGAATAAATGTTATTCCCCTCTATATCCACCACAACGGAAAAGAATACAGGGATGGGGTGGATATTACTTCAAATAAAATTTACCGGCTGCAAAAAGAAGAAAATGCAGTGTTTAAATCTTCTTCTCCCTCCCCCAAGGATTTTTACCGGTTATACAGCGAGCTTCTCCAAACACATAAAAAGATTATTTCTGTGCATATAAGCTCCAAGCTTTCTGCGGTTATAAATAGCGCCCGGATTGCTGCCAGGATGCTTAATGCAGAAGACAGGATAATAATATATGATTCCTTTGCCGGTACCATGGGCTGCGGGCTGATGGCTATTGCGGCAGCAAAGAGTGTCCTGAAGGGGTATGCACTTGAAAAAATTATAGCCAAACTTGATTTCCTCAAGGAAAACATAAGGCTCTACGGTACAATCGATACCCTTAAATACTTAAGATTAAGCGGCCGTGTGCCTGCTTTAGCAAACATAATATCTTCGGCCTTGAAGATTAAACCCATACTGGGAATAAAAAACGGTATTGTAGGTATGGCCGGCATCTCCATTACCCGTTACGGCTCTCTGACAGAGATTACCAGAAGGGTAATAAGGCATTTTAAAAAAGAGAAATGGGTGGTGGTGTCCATAGTGCACTCCCTGTCTCTCCAAGAAGCAGAAAAAATCAAACAAAGACTAACCGCCGCACTGAACTGCGTGGATTTTACCATAACCGAATGCACCCCGGTTGTAGGGGCCCATACCGGCCCCGGCCTTATAGGCATAATAGTGAGCAAATTGGACCAGGACCTTTATGAGTTATTCAGGACCTAAATCTTTTTCGCTGAACACATGGGCAGAGAAGATGAATATCTGGCAGCCTTTTTCCCTATAACAGCCTTTTTCCAGCCCTGCTTTGGCGCAGGTCTGCTCTAAAAACCTTGTCCTGTCCCACCCGTATTCGGTGGCGACCTGGGGCAGCAGCAGTCCCTGGTAAGGCCCTTTTTTAATCAGTATCCCGTGTTTTCCTACTTCTATTTCGGAAATATCCTCTATCTGTCTTAATGGGGAAAGAACGGATATCTCTATTTCAATCTGGCTTAGCTCGGAAGCGGTTACCGCAGGAAACCGGGGATCGTGGAATGCCGCCTCCACAGCCATGCCCCTCACGGTTTTCCACAGGGGTGTCTGGGCAACTATATTGCCTATACAGCCCCTGAGGCTGCCTTCCATATGAAGGGTAACGAAAGCTCCGCACTTTTGGTTAAGCATATCGTCCTCTATATCGAATTCAGGCGGTTTTCTGCCGTATACCACATCCAGAAGGGTTTGTTTTGCAATCTCCATTAAGGTTTTTTTCTGTTGCTCTGTCAGTTTAATGGTATCCATTATTCACCTCGGTTATTTTTTTATTAATACAGGACAGCCGAGAGGTATCCAACCACCGCGCTGCGGTCCCCAATCACATCACCGGAATTTTTATAAACCAGAACTTTGGAGTTCTTGGAGCCAAGGCTTCTGGCCGCAATCATTGCAGAAACTACAGGCCCGCCCCCGCACATCTCTACGTCCTGGCCAAAAAACCTATCAGCCAAACCCTGTATATTGAAGTCGGCAATAAGCTCTTCAACCTGCTGATCAAGGGATAAGGCAATATTGTATGGATGGTAATGGGAAAGGTCAGTACTGGCTATTATCAGTACATCCTTCTTCTGGAAAGTTTTTCCAAGCATGCTGCCCAGCTCATTTACCAGGTCGGGAGACTGGTTTCCAATAACCATGGGAATTATTTTTACCTGCCCCAGTACAGCCTGCAGGAAAGGAATCTGGACTTCAAGGCTGTGTTCATTGCTGTGTCCCTGGCTGGATATCCTTATATTATCACTACCGCTTACCAGCAATTCAGCATTTTCCTGGTCAGTTTTGGCCCTGCCCAGGGGAGTCTCATAGTCACCCGGATAAATGGATACAAAATCGAAGAGGTCAGAGTGGGAAGGTGCAATAACCACTACCGAATCATAGCTTTTTCCTTCAACCTGTCTGTAAGCATGGGCTGCAACCTGTCCGGAATACATATACCCTGCATGTGGGGCTATCAATGCTTTTATGCCTTCAAGCCTGTGGTTTTCTGCATTATCCAAATATCCCCTTATTTCTTTTTCCAGCACCCGGGCATCTGAAGGATAAAAGCTTCCCGCAGCAACCGGATGCCTTATTCGCTCTGTCATATCAATGCCCCCTTACCTTCTTATAAGAAGTCTTATGATTACATTAATTATAATAGTAAGGATGATGCTGAGTATTATGCTGGTAGCGCAAGGTACCTGAAGGCTGAAGTTTTCCCTCCTTATATTTATGTCTCCCGGCAGGTTCCCAAAAAAGGGGAACCTGGCCAAAAGGAAAACAATTCCCCCCAGAACGGCTATACCTATCCCTACTATTATTAAGATTTTTGCGATATTTTCAAAGTTCACAATTCTATTATATTTAAAATTAATATTTTTTTAAAACCATTAACTCCTAGGCTATAATAGAGTAGAATTGGTAAACATTTATAAAAGGGAATGATAAGCAGCCATGAAGTATGTATTAGGTGTGGATGGCGGAGCAACCAAGACAACTGCCGGGATATCTGACATAAATGAAAATATGTTATCCCAGTATGTTGCCGGGGCAAGCAATTACCACAGCGTGGGGATTGATAAGGCTAGAGAAAATTTAAATGAAGCAGTTTTCTCTGCTATAGGTGATGCCGGCCTGGATAATGTGGAATTTGCCAGCTCCTGTTTTGGTTTTGCCGGGTATAATACCGCCCATGACAGAAAATATTATGAAAGAATAGTTTTTAATAAAAAATTAAAAGCCCTGCTGAAAGCGGATAAAGTGCTGATCTACAATGATACCAGGGTAGGGCTTGCGGCAGGCAGCGACTGCCAGGACAAGCTGATACTAATAGCCGGCACCGGCTCAAACTGCTACGGTTTAAACCGGGAGGGCAGGGAAGCCAAATCAAACGGGTGGGATTATATCCTTGCTGATGAAGGAAGCGGCTACAGCATCGGCCTAAAAGCCTTAAGGGCGGTTATGAGGGCATATGACGGCCGGGGAGAAAAAACCCTTCTTTCCGAAGCTATATTCAAGGAGATAGGGGCAGAAAGCATTGCTGATCTGATTAGCTGGACTTACCAGGAGCCTTTTTCCAAGGACAGGATTGGAGCATTATCAATAACAGTATGTGATACCGCCAAAAAGGGCGATAGGATAAGCCAGGATATCCTGGCCCAGGAAGCAAAAGAAGCTGAAATTAGCGTAAATGCAGTGGTGGATAAGCTTGGCCTGGAAGATAAGAAATTTGACCTGGTGCTGGTAGGCGGCAATTTTAAATGTGAAAAGTATTTTAAGGCAGTTTTAACCAGAAACCTGAAAGCAAGGTATAAAAAGATTAACTTTTTGCCTCCTACCCATGATCCTGTATTTGGTGCTGTTAAGCTGGCTATTGAAAATTTATAATTATTATATATAATAGCTTTGTTCTGCCTGTTGCTATATCATATGCTTCTTGACATAATTAGGGTAGATTTGGATAATAGTTTGGCAAATGATTTGCCGGTGTAGCTCAATTGGCAGAGCAGCTGATTTGTAATCAGCAGGTTGTCCGTTCAAATCGGATCGCCGGCTCCATTAAGGAGGAGTGCCCGAGTTGGCCAAAGGGAGCAGACTGTAAATCTGCCGGCGTATGCCTTCAGAGGTTCGAATCCTCTCTCCTCCACCATACCAAGCCCGTGTAGCTCAGATGGTAGAGCATTTCCTCGGTAAGGAAAAGGTCATCGGTTCAAGTCCGATCGCGGGCTCCACTCTCACATAAAAGAAAAATGTTGACTAAAAGAAAACCGCTACATCAGTGAAATCTATCCTGAGGGTTAGTACTGATTTCTTTAGGGCTTGCAGTTATTCAGGGAGCTGCTGATCTTGGTATGTTCAGCAAAGGGGCTTATCGGAGTTTTTAACCTTTCTACTATCTTCAAAAGCTATGAAATTGCAATAAGAATAAGAAAAGCAACCGGGACTTTTCCTTAAAAACCGGCTTAAGATGCAGGGTAAATTAGGCCTTTTTATGGTTAATAATAAAAAAAGATAGTGATAACAAAAAAAAGCATCTATTTTTAACATGGTTTTCAATATATTGGCTATGGAATTTTATTGGAAAATTCTGTTCTTGATTAAGACACATAATCTGTTAAAATTATAATCACATTTAATGTCAATATTTATTCTTATGGAAACAAAAAAAAGAACTCATATTGTAGTGTCTGAAGAACTCATAAAGGAGGTCGACAGACTTACAGGCAAGAGGAAGCGAAGCCAGTTTATAACAAGGGCCATAAAAAAAGAAATACAGAGACTCAGTTATATAAAGGCTGTAAGGGAGACATCAGGAACATGGGAAGACAGCGATCATCCTGAGTTTAGTGATGGTTCTGAAAGCTGGGTAAGGACTTTGCGTGATAAAGATGGGAAAAGAATAAAGGATAAATAATGGCAGAGTATCTTCTTGACACCACGGTCATAATAGACCACTTAAGAGGGGATAAAAGGGTGACAGCCTTCCTGGAAGAAATAGGGCTTAAGGGTGATGCAGCTGGATGCTGCTGTGTAAACATTGCTGAGGTATATTCAGGAATGTTAAAAAAGGAAACAGAAAAGACCGACAGATTTATCGACAGTCTTTATTATTATAAAGTTACCAGGGATATATCAAAAACAGCGGGGAGACTGAGACAAAAATACCAGAAAAAAGGCATAACCCTTGGTACTGCAGATGCCATTATAGGAGCCACAGCCTTTGTATATAATCTGATCCTGGCAACAAAGAATATCAAGCATTATCCATTTCCCGAGATTGAAATAATGGAGTTATAAACGGGTAAGATAAATCTGGCATACCCGTTACCTATTTAGCGCCAAGAAAGCCTTAAGACTATAAAGCATCCCAAAAAGGGTTGCGGAATGTTTTACTTTAGGAGCAATCCGGGAAGTGGATCGGGTCTTATTGGAGAATATGAGGTAAATGAAACACCACTATTGAGGGAGCCTGATTGCTGGCTCCAGTCCCAAGTTCAGCTAAAACAGGTTCATCTCATATCCCTTTAAATTAGATTCAAAAGAAATTATTTAGAAAGACAGCAGTCAAGTAGTAACAGTGCCTGCTGCCATTATCTAATTTTTTTATCAGAATAAGATTATCCAGTCAGCATTTATAAGGTATATCTAAAAGGGTGTAAGTATATCTGGATAATATAAAGCAAAAGTACAACCAGCACTCTAGGATGATTTATTGGTTTCAGAGAAAAGATGTTTTTTGGTACAATCTATTTGGGAAAAAATTTAGTTTCCCCTTAATAGTCAAAAACATATGGGATTACGGCAGGACTGTATGTCCCTTTTTTAAAAACCTTTGCAATACGGAAAGGGAGGGTAAAATGGAAGGCAGTGAAAATGTATCCGGACCTAGGATTAACATCCTGGATGAAATTGACGGCCAGCTTGCTGCTGCTGTGCTCAAAAGGCTTGTATATGAGCATAAATCCCTGCTAAAGGAGATTAAACCAGGTTGAAAGTATCGCATTGGAATACCTTAAGGAAATAAGCATTGAAGGTATCGCAGATGAAGTGTATCTTGATTTGAGCAGCCTGGAAGTGGAAGATGTCTGGGACCAGTCGGGATCTACGAGGTATGGGTATATTGATCCGGTTGATATGGCCGGGGAGATGTTTGAAGAAGCATTAGAGCCCTATAAAGGGGAGCTTGAAAAATACCAGCGCCTTGGGATGAGACAGGAAGCAAAAAAGTATTGCCTGGGGATGCTTAAAGGGATATACAGGTTTGAAAAAGAATGTGAAACAAAGTTCAGGGAGTGGGCTGAGGATATTCCTGAGGAAAGTTTTGATAGGTTTTTTAATACCTGGAAAAAATCCTGCAAAAGTCCTGGAGATATAAAAGAAGTGGAGGAATATATAAAGGACATTTTTTCAGGCTGGGCTGTTAACGGCATATAAAGCGGCCTGGGAGATACCGGTTGTGAATTCACACCCCGGGATAAGACCGGAACCAAATTTATTTTTAGCCGGGAGCTTGCAAGAGCAATCACTTTACGGTTTTTGGTTTTGACAGGGCAATTTTTCAGGTGTGAATTGGAGGTTTCGCTGTCAAGATGGATGGGTAGAAGCGAACTGTTCCTGGGTCTTTGCAGGGAAAACGATCCGTCAGTCATATTTGAAATAATGGGATGTCCTTATTTTAGCGGTATGCCTCCAAAATTGGAAATAAGTGAAGGCATGACCCATGATTATTTTATGATTACCTTTGCGGGCGGCAGAGGCCAAGGGGGTGTTCTTAATCTCAGCTATATGATTGAGGAGGCAAGGAAGGCAATAGAGGTAAACACAGAACTTTAGGGCTATTTAACTGAAGGGCTTGGGAGCGGGGAAGAATTAAAAGATTTTATTCTGCTTGCAGCCAAGGTGTACGGGGATTAGTTTTATAAAAATATATACCGTATTGCAAACAACAGATATCCTATGATGGCAGGAATAGATGAAAAAAAGTTAGATCTTTTCATGTCCCTTTTTAAGGGCAGGCCGGATGTATATGCAAAAAGGTGGCAAAAGGGCACAAAAACAGGGTATATGCCCGCATACAGTTTTGACTGGGACGATTATCTAAGGCACAAGGTCCAGGGAGGTAATTTTAAGAATTTTACCGGTAAAACAAAAATCCCTTTAACCAGAGAGGTGATACGGAGCCACCTTGCCGGTACCCGTTTTATAGGCATATATCCTCTGCTTAAAGACAATACTTCCTTCTTTATTGCCATTGATTTTGACAAAAAAGACTGGGTTAGCGATTCAAAAAAATTCCTGGAGCAATGCGGCTTATGGGGGATTCCTGCCTATATTGAAAAATCTTTATCGGGTGAAGGGGCCCATCTTTGGGTATTTTTTGCTGAAAAATACCCTGCAGCAAAGAGCCGGCGTATATTTCTGGAAATGGCCAGAAAGGCATTAAAGCTGTCTGAGTTTAGCAAAGAAGTGAGTTTTGACAGGATATTTCCCAACCAGGATTACCATTCAGGCAAGGGCTTTGGAAATTTGATTGCCCTGCCACTGAACGGTAAATACGTTGGAGCTCAAAGAACGGTATTTTTAAACCCTGAAAATTTTGAGCCGGTTGGGGACCAATGGAGGTATTTGAGCAAAGTAAAAAAAGTTTCTGCAGGCCACCTGGATGAACTCTATTTAAAGATCGCTGCAAAAGAAGTTGTAATTCGAGAGGACAGGGGAAAAAATTTACCTGGCAAGCTGGAGATTACTGTGGAGAGACAAATAGTCCTGCCAAAGCAGCAGATCGGCAAAAACCTGGCAAATTATTTAAAGAAGAATCTTAATTTTATAAACAGCGAGTACATAGTTAAGCAAAAGATTGGCAAGAGTGTTTATGGGGTGGACAAGTTTTTCAACCTTATAAAGGAATCCAAACAGGCGGTTATGATACCCAGGGGTTTTATGAGCCAGCTGAAAAATTTTTGTGATGGGGAGAAGATTGATTACCGGATTATTGATAAGAGGCCTAAAATAGAAAATATCGAGTTCAGATCTAAAATCAGATTAAACGACCTTCAGGAAAAAGTTATACAGAGTTGTGAGAAAACCCGGGGAGGGGTAATAGTGGCTCCTCCTGGGTTTGGCAAAACCGTAATAGGCATAGAGCTTATAGCCAGGAAAAGAAAGCCCTCCCTTATAATCGTTCACAGGAGGCAGATATATGAGCAGTGGATAGAAAGGATACAGGATTTTTTGGGACTGAACAAAAAGGATATCGGACAAATTTGTGCAAACAAAAAGAGGCCATCGGAAATTACCGTGGCCATGGTGCAGAGCCTGGCCAAGTTTTCGGGCCTGAAGGATATAAGTGAGTCGTTCGGGACTATCATTATTGATGAATGCCATCATATTCCTGCCAAAAGTTTCAGGAAAACAATAGTCAATTTTAATCCCTGCTATATATACGGGCTGACTGCCACGCCGAAAAGAAAATACAATGATGAAAAAATGATTTTCTTCTACATAGGAGACATAATCTGCAATACCGGAGAGTTTGCCGGGGGCCCCGATTATCTAAAAAAAGAAAATATCCAGCTCAGGGTTAGGGATACTGCCCTTAATGTGCCCTTTGATAACAGGACGGACGATTTCCAGATGCTTTCAAGGATACTTGTTTTTGATACACAGCGAAACGGGATTATTGTAGGAGACATACAGAAAGAATTAAAACCATACAACAGGATTCTTGTATTGACTGAAAGGAAAGAGCATGTTGAGGTATTGGGATTGTATCTAAAATCTTTATGTGAAATTATTACTTTAACCGGCGATGACTCCAGAGCTGTAAGAAAATTAAAGATGAAGCAGATAGGCTCGGGTAATTTTCAGGTTTTAATTACTACCGGCCAGCTGCTGGGAGAGGGGCTGGATGTATGCAATTTAAGCTGCTTGTTTTTGGTCTTTCCCTTTGCTTTTGAAGGGAAGCTTATTCAGTATATTGGAAGGATATTAAGGACAAAGGAGAAAAAACTGATTTATGACTACAGGGACAAGAATATAGGTTTTTTGGAAAAACTTTATAAAAAAAGGGAAAGGTATTACCGAAAATCAGGGCTGCTGTAAGCTTAACAGGCCACAGCATCTAATGTACAGTTAAAAATCTGCCCTGCTGCAAATATGGCTGCACGGAATGCCCACAGGCTTTTTTAAAGCCTATTGGTTGATTAGCAAGGACATGGTTGTTGTTAAAACAGGATAATTTTTTTGGGGCGGGAACTGCTTACGGCCTGCCTCCAGGTTTTATCTATGTACTGGCGGGTATAGGCCTGCTCTACAAGGTGATAAAGGTAGGTGCCTTTATCAGTTAACTTGTATCCGCCATTTTGTTTTTCTATCAGCCTGAGTTTTTTTGCCCAGTAAATTTCAAATCCAAACATATCATCCAGTTTCTTTCCAAAAAGCCCATAAAAATTATCTCCATTTAGGTACAGGTTATAGGATGACCAGAATAGCCAGTACAGGGCCCTGAGCCTGGGACTGAATTTTAAGCTTAAGCATGAAGGCATTCTATCCTTTCGGAGGCAATTTATGTATTCATGTACAGAAAAGGTATTGATGTTTAAAAAATCCTGTGAAAGGGTGGCTGCACTGGGGCCAAATCCGATAAAGTTATCCCTGGTGATTGAAGAATAAGAAGTGCTGCCGTCTTTTAAAAATGTCCACACAGAATTTCTGCGGTAACCCATTTTCCCACTCAGCGTTACCAGGCTCTCAAGCATCTTTTTTTTCTGTTTGGTGTTTAGCGGCTTATTGGCCGTTTTCGCATAGGAAAACTCTATGAAGGGGTAAGCGGATATCTGGGTTGCTCCATTTTCTGCTGCAGTTATAAAGTCGGAAGTTATATCTTCTATGGTCTGGCCGGGTATTCCAAAAATCAAGTCTACATCTATTGTCCTGAATTTAAATTCCTCTGCCAGCCTGAGTTTGCCGGTGTTGTCTTCTGCCTCTCTTCCCAGGGCCGAGAGCTGTTTTTTTTGAAAAGACTGTATGCCGATACTTACCATATCAAATCCGTTATTTTTAAGCATTTCCAAGGTTTTTTCACTTATGTTTCTGGGGTGCAGCTCTATGGCTATATTGCCTTTTATATTAGAAAACTGCCTGGCTAGGCCAATAATCCGGCCAAGGTAGCCCTTCATCAGCGCAGGGGACCCTCCCCCAAAGTAAATGCTCCCTACCTTCCATTTTTCTTCGGTTGGACTGAGTGCCAGCAGCATTTCTTTTCTGAGGGCAAAGAAGAATTCTTTAAGCAAGAAAGGCTTATACTCAATTTTGTAATAAGGGCAGAAATGGCAAATCTGTTCGCAAAAAGGTATATGGAAATAAAGGCCTGTATCGGTGGAATCAAATTCTATTTTACGGCCAGGATTTGGCTTGAAAATAAACGGCTTAACCGATCTTGCTAAAATTATTCTTAATATGCTGGCTATCATCTATCCTTAAAATACAGTTATGCATTGTATTAAAAGTATACACCTATTTTTTGTCCGGGGCTTGGGTAGGTAGAATAAAGGTAAATCATATTTTAATAAGTGTGATCCAGGAAGAAGTTTTTTTAGCTTATTTTTTCCTGGGACAGGGTATTTAGGTGAAGCTCTTTCTTTATTTTATTACATTCATCTATGAATATGGAAGGCCGGGGCTTTATGGTGTGTATTCCCTTTTTCTCATATTCTTCTAACCTCACTGCATTTTCGAAAAGCTGATTGCAATAGGTAAGCTTGGTATTGAAGTCGTCCGCCCTGTTCAGGCAGTTCAGGGATTCCTTCATAATGCGGGCACAATTTATTATTATATTATCAATCACAGGGGCACATTCCTCGCACAACCCTTCCTGGTTCAGCTTTAGGAAAAAGCCAAAGTGCCCACAGTTTTTACAGCGCGCCAATACGGTTCCCTTCTCAAAGAATATCTGATTTAATCATTATATTCCAACTGTAGGCAATTTTAAAGTAGGGAAGCCAATAAATTAAAAGTATATTTTTTTTATATTAAAAATTAAAATTTGTATGGTGATAAAAGAGATACTGCTTCTTTTAAAAAGCATAAGCAAGATTAAGAAGCCCCGCCTTTGGTGCTGTACATCATAAATCTATCAATCAGCGGAGACTTACTATGAAGTAAAAGGCGGCAGAGGCTAAAATTATTATGATAATACCCACAATAATCCAAACTGCAAACCTGGTTTTCCCGTATTCAAAATTTTCTGTGCTGGGGTAGTGTTCCAGGGGGAGGCGGTCGGTGGGCACATCCTCTATAATTGTCTGGCAGTGGGGGCAGATATCTACTCCCGGCTTAATAGGTTTGGCACAAACTGGGCAGTAAATTTCATCTTCTTTTTCCATTTTTCCTCACCCCTGTTATTTTACTACTGTTTTTTTAAATAAACAAATACACAATTTGTTGCTTGCACTGATTTTTAGAAATTTGAAGTTCAAGGTTAGCCATTATATACTTTAAAGGCGAAACTACTTTAGAGAAAAACCAATATGACTGATTTAAATCTAAGGGATTATTTTTACGATAATTTAAGCAGGGATAAGGTCGGCTTCTACTACCGCGGCAAATTCAGGACATGGAAATACAGCTTTAAGCAGGTGCTGGACAATTCCTTAAGGTTTTCAGCCCTGCTAAGGGAGTCTGGGCTGAAAAAAGGTGACAGGATAATTATCAAAGCAGAAAGCGGGCCGGACTGGCTGGTGGTGTTTCTGGGATGCGTAATGGCGGGAGTGGTTGTTGTACCCCTGGATTTACAGTCAAGCAGGGATTTTCTAAAAAGGGTTATCGGTGATGCCGAACCTAAATTGCTGGTAACAAGCCGGGAACAAGAGGAAGAGATTAAAGATATCTCTATAGAGCCACTTTTTATAGAAGATTTGGAAGAAAGCATTTCTTCCAGAGACCCTTATGACTATAAAGAGGTGGCTGTTGAAAAGGATGATATTGTAGAAATAATATACACCTCAGGGACCACCTCTGCGCCCAAGGGGGTTATGCTCTCCTATAAGAATATAGAAGCAAACCTTAAAATGGCCCTCCCCCTTATAAGCAAGTGGAAAAAATTCTTGAAGTATGTTCCCAGGTCAAAGCTTCTTTCCATTGTTCCCCTCTCGCATATGTATGGCCAGGTGGTTGGTTTATTTGTTCCTATTTCTATCGACCTTACGGTATTTTTCTCTTACAGCATGATGCCCAAGGATATTTTCGAGGTTATCAGGAAAGAAAGGAT
Organism: Actinomycetota bacterium; assembly: GCA_051744345.1. Taxonomy (GTDB): domain Bacteria; phylum Actinomycetota; class Humimicrobiia; order Humimicrobiales; family Humimicrobiaceae; genus Halolacustris. The sequence goes on along the minus strand of JBNJCW010000041.1, from coordinate 5,557 downwards.
AATTGCTGTAGGGGCGCTGCCCCACCAGCTCAAGGCAATCAAAGATTACATGGTAGACACATACAACCTTGGTACAAAGGAGTTTAGGGCAGTTTTTGAAAAGTATAAGAAGAAAAAATGGTGGATCAGGTTTTTGAGGTTCTTTTTGCTCCATATGAGGGTCGGATCAAGCTGGTTGGGGATTATCTCCGGCGGCGCTGAGGTTGAAAGGGAAGTGGATGAGTTCTACAGAACGCTTGCTTTCGGGTTTTTCCAGGGTTACGGCCTTACCGAAACCGCCCCTATTATTGCCCTTTACGATCCTACCAAGAACAAGGCAGGTTCGGTGGGAAGTTTTCTTAACCAGGAAAATATAAAGGTTGAAGATGGAGAGCTGTATGTTAAGGGGGAAACCGTTACTCCCGGCTATTTTAAGAACAAGCAGAAAACCAGCCAGTCATTTGAAGATGGGTGGTTTAAGACCGGAGACCTGGTGGAAGTTGATGAGTCAGGCAATGTCTTTTTTAAGGGAAGAAAAGATGATGTTATCGTCAAGGAAAGCGGTATAAATGTATATCCTTCTGATATAGAAGACAGGTTCACCGAAGATGAAGAAATAGATGACTGTGTGGTTTTTGGGATGGAAGGGGATGGCAAAAAAAATATTGTTGCTGTTTTACTTCCCAAAGACAGGGATGTGGACCAGGAAAAAGCAGATAAAATTGTAGAAAGGATAAATTCAGAATTAAATGTACACCAGAGGGTTGATGACTATTTCATATGGAGGGGCAAGGATTTTCCCAGGACCCCAACCATGAATGTAAAAAAGGGCCAGCTGCTTGAAAAAATAAAGGAAACCCAGAAAGGGGAAAAATCAAAGCTTGCCTCTGACCTGGCAGAGGAATATGAAAAGGGAGATAAACAGGATATATACAGCATCATTGAAAAGATAAAAAAATCCAGGAAGAAGAAGGACGAGGACGCAACCCTTGAAAAGGACCTGGGAATGGATTCAATGGATATAATTAGCTTTTCTTCAGAGATAGAAAAAAAATATGGTGTCGATGCTTCCCAGCTGGACCTTTCCGGAGAAACAAAAATAAAGGATATTGAAGAAAAATTAAAGAACCCTCCTAAGAAATCCGCCAGGCTGCCGTTTTTCCCTTTTGCCTACAATTATTTTTTCATAATACTAAGGACCATCTTCCAGTACCTGATATTTCCTTTTATTAGGATGCTTTACAGGACAAGGATTGATGGGAAGCAAAATTTACAGAACCTTGATACCCCCACAGCTTTTATTTCCAACCACGTTTCGGTAATGGATACCCTGGTTATATTATTCACCCTTCCCCTAAAACTCAGGGCTAAAATGACAGTGGTGATGTCCATAGGCCATCATTTTAACCACTTCTTCGGGAGGAAGGGAAATATCCTCAGGAGGTTTATAGAAGGTGTAGGGTTTTATCTTTTTATAAGCCTGTATATAAATGTTATCCCCCTCTCGCAGGAATTTGGTTTTGGCCAGGTATTTAAAAATGCGGGCAAAGCTGTAGACAGGGGCTGGAATGTTTTAATCTTTCCCGAGGGTTCAGTTACCGAAGACGGCAGTTTACAGAAATTTGAACCCGGTATCGGGGTAATATGCAAGGATATGAAGTTGCCGGTGGTTCCCATGAAGATAGATGGCCTGTTTAATATTTTAAAAAACGGCATACTGCCTATAGGCCATATGCCAAAATTGCCTATGGTGGAGGTATCCATAGGAGAACAAGTCTACAGAAAGCAGGGAAGCTATGAGGGGATTGCAGAAAGCTTTTACCATGTCTTAAAAGACGAGCTCTGATGCTGGAAGACTTACCTTTGTAATTTTTTAAATGTAAGGCGCTCCAGGGCAGGCTATGCTGCCGACAAAAATATCTGGGCAGGATTTTAGGCTTTAAATGCATTCATAAGCCTGCTGGCCCAGACGGCTGCATTTTTTTCTGGACAAATAAATCTCGCTAATAATCTTTCAAATCTAAAATTAATCCCTAACTTCCTAAAAGTTAAGTGAATAGAACAGGGAAGCTTTAAGGTACGAGGAAAGCCTTGATGACAATGCTACCATCATGTATGCAGGGGGCTGTTATGCCACCCTTGATACGGGTGAAGCTCTCTATTATGTAGTGGAGCTTGGAGGCAAACCACGTGAGAGGTTCAGGAAATAAATAAAAGAGTTTGTTTCAAAAAAACATAGGATCTCTGATGATCCATAGCTGGCTATTTTAAATTCTTTGTATATTAAAAATATAAATATTAATCTCTTTTCCATACTGGGGCAGGTATCCCCTAAAACCAATATTTCTATAATTGATCATTATTTTCGATTTTAAGCATTAGCGAATTCTCCATTTTTATTTAATCCTTGTTGGATTTTTAGGATTTAAAGAATTTGGATGCTCTTATGTCTGAATTGCAGATGAATCAATTTATGTTGTTGACATTATAGTTAGATATGATTAAAATTACCTTTAAAAAGTCATATATGATAATAAAAAAATTAAAAACAATTCAATCTAAAAGTGAGATCCAAGAGTACTATTCAGCCTAAAAGAATAGAAAAGATAGTAAAAATAATTAGTGATAAAAAATTCGTCACTGTTGAACGTCTTTGTGATTTAATATATGTTTCTCCATCCACTGTTAGAAGGGATTTACGCAGTTTAGAAGAAAAGGGAATAATCAAGAGATTCCATGGAGGCGCTAGCATCCAAAAACAGGTACTGGTTTCCTTTAGTAAAAGAGAAAAGGAAAATATAGAAGAAAAAAGGAAAATAGCCAAAGAGACAGTTAAGGTAATAAAAGATTACAGTACAGTTATTCTAGATGCAGGAACTACAGTAATGCAGGTGGCGCGCCAATTAGAGAAAGCGCCGATGGAATCTTTAACTGTAATTTCACCAACTATTAATATAGCGCAACTCCTGCTAGGAAGAAAAAATATTAAAATTTTATTGCCAGGAGGTCAATTAAACGCAGAAAGTAATAGTTTGGTAGGCGTACTGTCAATTGAAGCTTTTGAAAAAAAATTGATGGCCGATGTAGCTATTTTAAGTTGTGAAGCGGTATCTCATGATATGGAGGTAATGTATTCTGATCTAGAAATAATTCAGATAAAAAAAGCTATACTAAATTCAGCTACAAAAAAAGTACTGGTAGTAGATAGTAGTAAGTTCGGTAGAGTTTCCTTGTCTTCGATTGGTAAAATCAACCTTTTTGATATGGTTATAACCGATAACAAACTGGAAGATAAATATATTGAAGAAATCGAAAAAAGAAAATTAAAACTAATTATGGCTAAATAATTTACCTTCATGCGGGAATAATAGATTGAGGAATATATTTCCACCCATGGCGCTAGATAAATATTGGGGATATTAAATTAGGCAAAATACTTGATTAGAAAAAGCGTCAAATAGCTTCTTAAATTATGAGCTGAATCATAAATAATTGAAAAAACAATTATAATGGAAAGGTATAAAATGAAAAAGAAAGGGTATTTTAAGGGAATAATACCACCGCTTGTTACCAGCTTTGATAAGAATGGGAATATTTACGAAAAAGGGCAGAGGGAAATTATTGAATTTTTAATTCCATATATCGATGGAGTCTATCCCTGTGGCACTTATGGGTCAGGCCCCCTTATGAAAGTAGAAGAAAGGAAAAAAGTAGCAGAAATAATTATAGACCAAATAAATGGAAGGATTCCTACTATTATTCATGTGGGTAGTGCAAACACTAGGGATACTGTCCAATTAGCGAAACATGCCCAAGAAGCAGGAGCGGATGCTGTTGGAGCTATTGCCCCTTATTATTTTAAATACAGTGAAAAAGAAATAATAAATCATTTCAAACAATTATCAGACTCGGTAGATATACCAGTATATGTTTATAATAATCCTGGTTTATCGGGTAATGTTATTACACCATCTATTCTTAACCAATTAAGCAAAAAGGGCGTAGCAGGAGTTAAAGACAGCTCCTTTGACCTGCTTAATTTCTATCTTTACCAGGATTCTATAGAAGATCCTGATTTTGATTTTATAGTAGGAACTGAAGCTATAGCTTTAGGAAGTTTTCTATCAGGAGGCAGTGCCGCTATATGCGGGCTTGCTAACGCAATTCCTGAACCGCTAGACCATTTATGGGAATTAGTCCAACAGAAGAAGTGGGAAGAAGCCCAGGAAGCACAAATGAAAGTAGTCAAGTTAAGGAAAATAATGAAGATAGGCTCAACTCTTACGAATTGCTATGCAATTTTAAAAATGAGGAGAGTGGATGCCGGATACCCTAGGCTACCCCACATGCCGGTTACCGATGAGCTATATAATACTATAAAGAGTAAGCTAGATGAGTTTGGAGTTATTTGATTTGTTATTATAATAAAGCTTTTATAGAATATTTACTCATGTAAATTACCAGGTATAATTTAGTATAGAAGATACGCTAAATTTGTAAAAGAGCCAATGGCAGTTAATAATTCCCTTGGCTTCTGTTTGATTTTAAAGGGATTGGGGTTTATTTATAGCGATAATTATTTACTTTACTGTTACCGGTTTAGAGAGCAATAATGTAGACTTGATGGAAACAGCGGAAGTTTTTGTTCAATATCAGAGAAGATTTTACCTGTTAAAATAATAAAATACCTGGGCTGTGGCTTAGGCCAACAAAAACTCCTGGAGGAGTAATAGAGGCCAATATCCTGATAAAGAGTTAACTAAATTAGGATTAAAAAGTATTGTAAAATATTTAGCATAGTTTGGAATATTTAAAGATGGGTAATATTTTAGAGGTTTATAAGGGTTTTGATATAAGCGGTAAAAATTGCTTAATAACTGGAGCAGGTGGGAAAATAGGTAGCACGCTATCTATTAAATTGGCAGAATCAGGAGTAAATATTGTTGCATTTGATATAAATACTGCAGAGATGGAAAGAGCCTCTGAAAAAATTTCTAACACTAAATCAGACTATATTTTTTATAAAGCTGATTTGACCAGTTCAACGGAAGTGGAAGAAAAAATTGAAAAAGTTGTGAAGCGGTGGAAAAAGATAGACATACTTATAAATTGTATTGGGACTTTCGGAAGCGGAAAATATGCTAAAGATTTAAACGAGGCTGAATGGGATAAGGATTTGGATATAAATTTAAAATCGGTGTTTTTATGTTGCCATGAAATCGGCAAACAAATGATAAAGCAGCAATATGGAAAAATTATCAACTTTTCATCACAAGCAGGATATAATTATATCAAAGGAACTCCCAAGAGTACTTATTGTGTCAGTAAGGCTTCGATAATTATGCTAACTAAAGTATTAGCTTATGAATGGGCAGAGTATAATGTAAATGTAAATGCTATCGCTCCAGGTTTCATAGACACTGAAGATAACCCTAAAAATGTTGAGAGACAAGGAATAGAATTTTCTAAATTAGAAATTGAAAGAATACAAAAAACCCCACTCAGACGCCTGGGCAATATCAATGACTTATTTGGTGCTATAGTTTTTCTAGCTTCGGATTTTTCAAATTTCATTACG
>JBNJCW010000040.1:0-18261 GCA_051744345.1 Actinomycetota bacterium | reverse complement strand
GAGCCTCAATACCTTGGGAGGATAATAAATAACCCAGTAAGTTTCCAGAAGGGCAGGCTCCTGAAATTATTACATCGTATTTATTATTCATATTTTTATTTTAGCCCAAAAAGAATAAAGCACAATATTTTAAATAAATACTGTGCTTTATTATCTAATTTTTATAAAAAAATTTAGATGTATGCTTCTTCTGTTTTCCTGTCAAAAAGATGAATCCTCTCGGTATCAATGAAAAGCTTTATATCTTCGCCGTCTTTTACCGCGGAACGGGGAGAGACCCTTGCAGTCATAAGTACCCCTTCGATATCTATGTAAACATAGATTTCAGAGCCCATGGGCTCGGTAACCTCTACCCTGGAAATGAAGGTATTCCCTTCACCGGCCTTGGATACAAATGCACTGTCTTCAAGGTCCTCAGGCCTTATGCCCATAACCACATCTTTTCCAACCAGGTCATTATCCTTGATCACTTTCCCAACCTTTTCGGAAATATCAAGGGTAAAGTTCTTATTGTACATCTTAAAGTCATCGGTAATCTTGACATCAATAAAATTCATTGCCGGGCTTCCTATAAACCCCGCCACAAATATATTGTTGGGGTGATCATATACTTCCTGAGGTTGCCCTATCTGGTGAACCAGGCCGTCCTTCATGATTATAATCTTGTCTGCCATGGTCATGGCTTCGGTCTGGTCGTGGGTAACATATATGATGGTGGCATCAAGCCTCTTATGCAGCTTGGCTATCTCGGTCCTCATCTGCACCCTGAGCTTTGCATCCAGGTTTGAGAGGGGCTCGTCCATCAAAAACACCTTGGGATTTCTTACTATGGCTCTTCCCAGGGCAACCCTCTGCCTCTGGCCTCCGGAAAGCTGTTTTGGTTTCCTTTTTAAAAGCTCGTCAATCTTTAGAATCCTTGCCGCGTCCTGGACCCTCTTTTCTATCTCTTTTCTGGGGGTCTTCCTCAGCTTTAGCCCGAAGGCCATATTGTCATAGACGTTCATATGGGGGTATAGGGCATAGTTCTGGAAAACCATGGCAATATCCCTGTCCTTGGGAGGAACGTCATTTACCAGTCTGTCTCCGATATATATTTCACCCCCCGTTATCTCCTCCAGGCCCGCGACCATCCGCAGGGTCGTTGTCTTGCCGCAGCCCGACGGCCCTACCAGTACTACAAATTCCCGGTCTTCAACCACCGTGTTCATCTCATTTACCGCTATTACTTCTTCAAACTTCTTGGTCAGACTCTTCATCGTAACCTTTGCCATTACTGGTCTCCTTTTAACTATTTATAATAGTTACAAATTATATACCAAAATGGCTTTATTTTCTATAATCAGCGATGTATTTCATCCCGTAGGGATCCCTGCCGGCCAGAAAGTCCGCAGCCTTCATGGCAGGCCTAAGGCCTTCAATCAGAGGATCGGTTATAGGCGCACACAGCCCGTTGATAATGGACATGGTAATAAAATGAATGTTTAACAGATCCCGGTTAGGCATCCCGAAGCTAATGTTTGAGGCGCCCATGGTAGTGGAAACCCCAAATTCTGCGGTTACCCTCCTCATGGTTTCAAGGGTAATCCTTCCTGCATTTGAATTGGTGGAATTGGTCATAACCAGGCAGTCAAAAACAAGATCCTCTTTTTTTATTCCCATCGATTCTGCTTTGTCTATGATCTTTTTGGCAATCCCGAACCTTTTTTCCACATCATCGGATATTCCCTCCTCATCACAGGCGAGGCAAACCACAGCGCTTCCGCTCTCCTTTACAATAGGCAGCATCTCATCCATTGATTTTTCCTCCCCGGTCACCGAGTTTATAAGTACTTTATAGGGGCATACATCAAGCGCTGCCGCCAGTGCCTTGGGATTGGAAGAATCTATGCATATCGGGCTGGGGACAACTTCCATCACCGCTTTTACTGCTTTGGGCAGAAGGTCAACCTCATCAACTCCCACTGCCCCCACGTTTATGTCGATGATTTCAGCACCGGCCTCAGCCTGAGCCTTGGCATCGTCCCTGACTATATCCAGCTTTCCCTGCTTTAATTCTTCCGCCAGGGTCTTTCTCCCGGTGGGGTTTATCCTTTCTGCAATTATAACTGTAGGCAGCTGGAGACCAAATTTTACTTCACAATCTTTACCGGTTACAACAGTTTCCATGATATATTTTCCTTTCTATCCTTTAATAATACTTTTTATAGATTTCAAGAAATTTTTCCAAAAACAGTTCATTGATATCAGCAACAGAGACAGTCACCCTTATAAAGCCGTCCACTCCCAGGTTTGAGCCGGGCCTTACTATAAATCCTTCCCTTAAAAGGCCCTGGACAATCTCCGGAGAATATTTACCTGTTTTTAGTAATATAAAGTTGGCATAAGACCTTATAAACCCTATACCGTTATCACTGCAGGCAGCATAAAATTTTTCCTTTTCTTGGGTTACCTTCTCCCTTGCTTCCTGAATATATTGCAGATAATCAAGGGCGGCACTGGCGCCTGCCTGCCCCAGCGAATTTACATTAAAGGGAAGCCTTATCTTGTTTAAGGCATCTATTACCTGCCGGTGGGCAATGCCGAAGCCGGTCCTCAGGCCTGCCAGGCCGAATATTTTAGAAAAAGTGCGCAATAGTACCAGGTTGGGGAAATCCCTGACATAGTTTAGGGAAGAAATGCTGTCTTCGCTTTGGACATACTCACAGTAAGCCTCATCAATGACCACCAGCACATCCCTGTCCACATTATCCAGCACAAATTTAAATTCTTCCCTGGTTATGTTTGTCCCTGTGGGATTATGGGGGCTGGTAAAAAAAATCATGGAAGTATCCTCTAAAACGCCGGAAACCATGGCCCCTACATCCTGCCTGTAGTCTTTAAGCGGTATTTTCTTCACACTGCCCCCGCATTTTAAGGCTGCCTTCTCGTAAATTAAGAAGGTAGGATCAGCAATTACTATATTATTTCCCGGGCCTATAAAACAATCGCACAGCATCTCTATTATCTGGTCAGTTCCATTGCCTATAATTATATTCTCTGCAGGCAGCCCATAGGTTTTGGAAAGCTTCTGCCTCAAATCGCTGCAGTTTGCGTCAGGATAATAATTTACATTATCAACAGCCCTGCAAATAGCTTCCTTTACCTGGGGGGCAGGACCCAGTATATTCTCATTGGAAGCAAGCTTGTATACCTTTTTCAGCCCGTACTTCCTCTTGATATCCTCCAGGGTGCTGCCCGGTATGTAATCAGGCAGCTCCATTATCCATTTTTTAATCTTCATCCTTGTTATCTCCAAACCTTATTGAAATTGACCGTTTATGGGCGTGCAGGTTCTCAAAAGCTGAAAACTGCTGCACATACCTCTTTTCTTTGGCCAGCATTTTTTTACTATAGAAAAGGACGCTGCTTTTTTTAAGAAAGTCGTATACCCCTAACGGCGAAGCAAACCTTGCATTGCCTGCGGTTGGTATCACGTGATTGGTGCCTCCTATATAGTCCCCCAGTGCTACTGGGGTATATTCCCCTACAAAAACCGCACCAGCATTTTTTACCATCTTCAGGACCTGTTCCGGTTTGCGGCATATAATTTCCAGGTGCTCAGGCGCTATCTCATTCACTGCGTCCATAATTTCTGCCATATGCCCGCCCAAAGCAATAAAGCAATTATTTTTCAGGGCCTGGTATGCAGCCTGTGCATTATTCTTGTGCCTGGTTTCCAGAGACTGCATCTGTTCTCTTATTGAATCCGCCACCCCTTCCGCCAGCTCCTTGCTGCTGGTAAGAAGCATGGCGGCTGCATCCGGGTCATGCTCTGCCTGGGAGATAAGGTCAGCCGCAATATAATTTTTATCGGCAGTCTCATCAGCAGCTACCACTATCTCGCTGGGGCCGGCCAGGCTGTCTATCCCGACGGTTCCAAACACCTCTTTCTTGGCAGCAGTAACATATATATTTCCCGGGCCCACAATCTTGTCGACTCCCCTGATCTCGGCTGCGCCGTAGGCAAGCAGTCCAACCGCCTGCGCCCCGCCCAGATTATAGACCTCTTTTATCCCCAGCCGGCGGCAAACATAAAGAAATACCTGGGTGGCTTGCCCACCTTTTTGCTGGGGACTGCATACAGCCACTTCCCTTACCCCCGCAAGGCCGGCAGGGATAGCAGTCATCAGCAGGGATGAAGGATACGGGTACCGGCCTCCGGGCACATAGATACCTACCCTCTCAATAGGGGTAACCAGCTGCCCTATTTTTTTCCCTTTAATTGGCCTTACAAACCATGAACCGCTTTCCCTTTTCAGCTGCTCCTGGTGATAAACAGTTATATTCTTTATGCATGCCTCAATGGCCTGCACAAGCTCAGGAAACTGTTTTTTGGTGTTATTATAAGCATCTTCCAGCTCCCGTAAACCAACCCTTAATGCTTGAAAATCCGGGGATTTGTAGTCATCATACCTGTGGGCATATTCTAAAACCGCTTCTTTGCCCCGCTCCCTTATATCCGCCAGTATCTTTTTTACCGTTCCTTCAATTTCGGGGGTTATTTTGTTTTTCAGCCGGTCCAGCCTGTCCCTGCCAAGTTCATCCAGCTTGTAAACTCTCAGGAAATCAAAATCCATCGTTATTTCCTTTACTTAATGTTCCTGTTAATATATTAAAAAAACCTGATTAATACAAGGAATAAATAGTATGCATAGCAAACCCAAAATACTGATGCATGCCTGTTGTGCAACCTGTGCTCTGCACCCCTGCAACCTGCTTAAAAAAGATTGTGATATAACCCTCTATTACTTTAACCCCAATATTGACCCCCGGAAAGAATACCGGAAGAGGCTGGAGGATATACGCCTGATTTCATCCATTTACAAAATACCCCTTATAATAGGAAGATATCAAAAGGCAAGATGGCTTAAATCCATTGCAGGGCTAGAAGAGGAGCCCGAGGGAGGCAGAAGATGCATGGCCTGTTTTAAGCTGAGGCTGCTTGAAACTGCAAGGAAAGCAGAGAAACTGGGTTTTGATAAATTCTGCACCACCTTGAGCGTAAGCCCCCATAAGGATGTGCAAGCCATAAACCGGGCAGGCAAACAGGCAGGCAGCTATTTTGATATAGATTTTATGGAGCAGGACTTTAAAAAAAGGGATGGTTTTAAGAAGACCATCAGGATGTCTAAAGAACTGGACCTTTACCGCCAGCATTACTGCGGCTGTACCTACAGCCAAAAATGATTATTGGCCGTTTTCCTTCTTTTTCTGCTTGAACCTGGTAATAAGGTTATTGGCAATGATAATAGCAACTATTATGGCTATTATATTGAGTATGTATACCGCCTTTACCGGCCCTATATAACTGCTGTCCACCCTGTAGGCTTCAATAAATGTCCTGTACAGGGCATAGAAAGCAAGGTAGGCACAGATGATTAGCCCGTCAGGCAGCCTGTCCGGCTTCCTCTTGTAATAACGGTGCATCCCAAGGAGCAGGACAAAAAGGACAAGGTTTGCCAGTGACTCATAAAGGAAAGTGGGATGAAAATACTCAGAGCTGGCATATTCAGGCGGCCTGTGGGCAGGGTCTATGTAAATTGCCCAGGGAAGGTCAGTAGGTATACCAAATGCTTCCTGGTTAAAAAAGTTTCCCCACCTGCCGATGGCCTGACCCAGCACCAGGGCAGGAGAAATGATATCGGCCCAGGTCCAGAAATAAAGCTTCCTTATCCTGCAGAAAACAAAAAGGGCAACCAGACCTCCCAGCATAACCCCCTGTATGGCCAGGCCTCCCCGCCGGAATGCAAGAATATAGGAGGGGTTGGATGCATAATAGGGCCAGTTAACCAATACATGCAGAAGCCTTGCACCGATGATAGCTAATATAACTGCAAAAGGGGCAAAATTTATGATCTCCTCTTCCCTCTTGCCGCGGTACCTGGCTACCAGATAAGCTACAATTATGCCCACCAGCAGAGCTACAGCAATTATTATCCCATACCACCGTATTTCAAGGTTACCTATCTGAAAAGCAACAGGATCAACACCCAATTTGGCCTCCCTTCAAATTATAATTCAATCTTGAAAAATGATACCATAAAAAAGCTTAAATATTAATGTTATTTAGAAACGGAAAATACCTTGCAAGCCAGCCGGTTATCCTTATCATGGAATTAGTGACAAAGATAACACCCAAAGCTATCAAAAAAACCCCGGATATTATGGAAACAATATTCAGGTGCCGGTTAAGTTTCTTAAGCGTTCTGGAAAAAAAGCCCAGAAAAACCGAAGCGAGGATAAAAGGAAGCCCCAGTCCCAGGGAAAAGGAAGAAAGCAACGCTACCCCCTGCATCAACGTCTCCAGCTGGCTGGCAAGCAAAAGTATTGCTGAAAGGATGAGCCCCACACAGGGAACCCAGCCAAAGGAAAATATAATGCCTATAAGAAAGGAAGAAAGGTAACCTGTTTTAAGTTTCTGGGGGATATCGAATCTTTTTTCAATATTTAAGAAAGGCAGCCTGAACAGCCCTATATAGTGAAATCCGAACAATATAAGTATCCCTCCCCCGATTCTTCCTATAATGGCGGCATACTCCCTTAAGAACTGCCCGGCAAGGGTGGCAGTGGAACCGAGAGCAACAAAGATTAAAGAAAATCCGGCCACAAAAAAAAGGCTGTTTAAAAAAAGGTAAATCCTTTCTGATACCTTTATCTTTTTATTCTTATACACTGCCTTGTTAGACATCAAGGTTATATATACAGGTACAATAGGCAGGACACAGGGAGAAATAAATGCCAAAATTCCAGCTATAAATGCAGAAAATATCCCAATCTGGAGCATTACAACCACTTATCAAGTACATTTTCCAGTTGTTCTTGGGTTAGCAACCCTTCAAATTTTTCCAGTATCTCCCCATTTTCCCCCAGTATGAAAGTAGTGGGTATGGCCCTTATCTCCCACGCAGGCATAATTGTATCCACACTTCCGTCTATCAGGATAGGGTAATTTATCCCGTATTCTGCCACAAAACTTACCAGGGTATCCCTGGATTCATTGGAAACACCTAAAAACTGTACACCCTTGTCCCCGTACTGGGCATAAACTTTTATGAAATCAGGTATTTCAATCCTGCAGGGAGGACACCAGGTAGCCCAGAAATTAAGCACCACCAGCTTGCCTTCAAAATCAGAAAGGGAGACCTCTTCTCCTTCCAGGTTAAGCAGTGTAAAATCATTTTCATACCCCTGGGAACCGGTCTCCTGCTGCACCTGACCCTCACCGGCACAGGCAGTCATAAACAGTATTGCAGACATCGATATTATAATTATAAATAATATTTTTCTCATATTGCTATTCACCAGCCTCCAATAGATTACTAAACTCTTCGCTTTTGCCAAACTCAAAAACCCTTTTTAAAGCTCCGGGCACTTTTTCTATATCTTTCTTTTCATCTACCTGGTTATAAACATAGTCCGTATGATATCCCACATAGAGAACATCAAAAAAAGACCTTATAACCTTTCTAGCACAATCAAATATCTCAGGGTATTTCGATCCGGCGCAGGCTATCAGAATTCCCGACCTTTTTTTCACCACTACCTTTTTCTTATGTTCATATTTTAATGACCACAGCCTCTGGCAGCGGTCTATTAATGCCTTCAGGTAACCTGAAACGGTGGTAAAAAAAATGGGAGTGGCTACCGCTATAAAATCAGCATCTATCAGCCGGGGATAGATCTGCTGCATCTGATCTTCTATTATGCATTCTCCGGTCTTTGTGCAGCTCCTGCATCCCCTGCATGGAGATATATCCTGCCTGCTTACCATAATCCTGTCCACAGACAGGTTTTTAACATAGGGATTGCTGCCTGCACCCTGCAGGAAACTATCCATCAGAGCAGCCGTATTGCCTTCCCTTCTGGGGCTCCCATATATTGCTACTATCTTTTTTTCCATCCTGCCGCCTAATTAACATTAAAAAACATTTCGGAAGAAATCTTCTGGCCAGGCTTTAAAACCACAAAATCCGCGTCAAATTCCCCGTTTAGCATCTTATCAAAATATTCATTGGTCCCCTTTATCTCCTCAAATCTCAACCCCAGTTTTTGCGCTTCCTGTTTTGCTTTTTCCCTGAAACTGCCGCCCTCATAATTGCCGGTATTGATAAACACAAGCCTTTTATAGTTCTTAAGCATCTGCTGCCTTATCCAATCCCAGGTCTTATCATCGTATTTGTCTCTTACCTGGCTGAAGCTTTCAATGATGAAATCATCACAATCCCCAATATAGCCCTGGGTAAGATAGTAGGTGCCAGGCTCGAGCCTATGCTGCCTTTTGTACTCCTTCGCTGAACCCAGAAGCATGGCAATACAGTCATCGCATTTACTTAAAACAAGGTAGGTGTTGTTTGAAACCAGCCCTTCAGTGCCTTTTCCGCATAATGCATAGCCCAGTATTATTACATCATAATCCTGGTGGCTGTCTATCTCTTTCTGCAGCCTGTCCCTTAGCTCATCGCTTCTTTCATGCAGTTTTTTCTCAAGGCTTATTACCTTCCACCGGGAAGGGACTTTTTGCCTTACCTCATCATATATCACATCACATACTATAAAAGCTACTTTTTTATTTTTTATATCAATCACCTATTAAACCCTCTTATAATTTCCTTAACCAGCTGGTAATAGAACCATTTAAAACCCTGACATCCGCAAATCCATTATTGGCCAAAATCCTATAGCCAAGGTATGCGCGGTATCCGGTTTTACAGTACACAACCACCAATTTATTCTTATCCAGCTTGTCCAGGTTATCCCTCAACTGGTCAATATTTATGTTAACAGAGCCCTCTATATTGACTTCTTCGTATTCCCCCGCTGTCCTTACATCAAGGAGGGTAAAATCCCTGTCTTCTTTTATCATCTGTTCCAGCTGGGAAGTTTCTATAAACCTGACCTCTTCCTTTTTTATGTTTTCCCCTATCATCCCCAGTATATTAACAGCATCCTTTGCGGAACCGTATTCAGGCTGGTAACACAGATCAAGATTGGCAAGGTCCCAGACCTTCATTCTCCCCCTGATTGCAGCAGATACTATATCTGCTTTCTTGTCTGCCCCCTCTCTGCCGATAGCCTGCAGCCCCAATACCTGGCCGTCGTCTTTTCTGTAAAGCAGCATCATATGTATCATTTCAGCCCCCGGGTAGTAGCCGGCATGAGAGAGGTGGTGGAGCTCAATGATACCTGCATCAATGCCGGCCATTTCTGCTTCTTTTAGCCCAATGCCTGTTTTGGCTATGGCCACATCCAGAACCTTTATTATAGATGTCACGCAGCTGCCCTCAAATACGTCACTTCCCCCGCAGGCATTATATCCTGCAGCCCTTCCCTGCCTGTTAGCTATTGATGCAAGGTTATACGGGCGTTTCTGGCCGGTTATTTCATTGGTACACTGGCAGCAGTCCCCGGCTGCATAAATGCCGGAGATGCTGGTCTGCATGTACTTGTCCACCGAGATAGCTCCATTTTTTCCCACTGCTAACCCTGTTTTTTTTGCCAGTTCAGATTCCGGAATGGTTCCCACACCAAAGAAAACAATATCTGCCCTTATCTTTATGCCGTCTGCCGTTTCAACCGATTTAACCCTGCCGTTTCCAGCAGTCATTTTGGCAATCTCTTTTCCGGTATGGATCTCTATGCCTTCACTCTTTAGATAATCATGGAGATACCCTATAATCTGCCGGTCAAACATTGGAAGGAGCTGTGCTGTCTTTTCCACAATGGTTACCTTAATCCCTTTTTTCCTGAATGCTTCCAGGAGTTCCAGCCCAATAAAGCCTCCACCTATTATCACTGCCTGCAGCCCGTCCCCCTGCAGCCCGTCCAGGTATCTTTTAAGCCTTATACCGTCATCTATGGTTTTTAGCACAAAAACGTTCTCTGAATCTGCCCCCTCCAGGTTAAGCTTTAAGGGCTTTGAGCCGGTAGCGATTATAAGTTTATCCCAGCTATCAGTAAAAGCTTTATCCTCCCTTAAGTCTTTCACCTCAATGGTTTTACTCTCAGGATCAATTCTGGTAACCAGGCAATGGTTTTTAACCTTGATATTAAACCTTTTTTCAAAACCCCGGGGAGTATTAACCAGCAGGCTGGAGAGATTCTCTATGGTGCCGGAAACAAAATAAGGGAGGCCGCAGCTTCCATAGGATATATATTTGTCCTTTTCGTAAATCACAATCTCAGCATCTTCACGCGACCGCCTTATTTTGGCTGCAGCCGATGTCCCAGCTGCCACCCCTCCTATGATTACAAATCTTTCAGCCAAGTTTTATACTCCTTTTAGTTTTAATTTCATTACCGGTTACCTGATTGCTTAAAGCATCTTCCGGGTAAAGTACCAGCCGTATCCTCCCACCGTGTTTCATTTTCCCAAACCAGCCAAAACCTTTTGTCAGCTTAATTTTTTAATAATCCCTTTTTAAAAAAGGATATATTTTTATAAAAAATTTTGCTAGCTGCCTTCATTTACTTCTCTGTATTGCCTCTAGCGGGCAGGAATTTACACAGCTAAAGCATCCTGAACACAGCCCCATATTAAACGGAGGCTGACCACAATCTTCCTGTTTTAGGCTTCTTCTCTTGCATGCTTTAGCCGCCAGGCAGCCGCTTTCGCATTCTCCCGGCCTGCACTTTTCATAGTCTATGATAGCAATTTTTTTAACCATTTAGCATATATAATCAATATTTAAAAAAACAGGACATATATCTGTATTATTATATATTAATTAACTAATATTTCAAGAATAAAAAAAGCCCCGCCGGGCAGGGCTAAGAAATATTATTTGATTATTTCTTTCTGCTCCACAAGCAGTTTTTTTATAAAGTCTATCTCTTTTTGGGTAAGCTCTTTGGCCTTTTTGTAATTTTTAATGGTATTGCTTACAATCTCTTCATAAGTTTCCTTGGTAAGGTTTTTCACCTTGTCTGCCTTTTCCTCTGCCTGCTTCTTTATATCCTGAGCAGCTTTCTTTAGGTCTAACCTGAGCTCCTCGCCGGTTTTGGTGGTAAGAAGCATTGCGGTTACTGCCCCGGCAGCAAAACCAAGCACAAACCCGATAAAAGCACCTTTTATGCTCTCACTATTTCTTTCTTCATCCATATCGTCTCTCCCCTTTTATCTAATCCTTTTTCTATATTGTAAACTTATAATAACATTTAAAGGAAAAATGATAAAAGAGATAAAAATTTTAATGTTCAATACCAATATTTTTTCTGCTAATATTATCTGAATATAAACATGAAAATATATAACTACAACAGCAAAGATAAAAACCTGACTTATGATATCAGGCAGGCCGATAGCAGAAACAGCCGGACATGCACTTCCTATACCCTTACTTTCAGATCCCCCTACAGCAGCGGGATAAAGGAAAATGATACCGCCTACTGCGAATTATTTACACCGGAAGGGCTGGATAAGCCTTTAAAGCTTCTGATTTTTTTACATGGGTTTTCCACCAGGAGAAAAAAGCTCCAAAACTACTACTTTTTCATTAACAGCATGGCAAGCAGGGGCTATGCCTGCGCATTCCTCAACCTGCCGCTCCATTTAAACAGAACACCTGAAGTTTCCTCGAGCGGAGAGGATCTGATCTATTATGATGATATGCAGACCCTCGAGTTCTTCCACCAGTGTGTAGTGGATACAAAAAGGCTTATAGACATAATGCAAAACTACTGCCTTGATAATATCCATATATGCGGACTCAGCATGGGCAGCATGGTGTCTGTGCTGGCCATGGCCCATGAACCCAGGATCGAAAAAGGAGCACTCCTTATAGGGGGAGGCCACTGGGAAGAGGTTCACTGGGGCGGGATCTTGAGGTTCATCCTTAAGGGAAACTGTGCTGATGACGGGCAAATTGACCGGGCAAAGTGCCATAACTATTACTCAAACTTTCCCAAGTTTTTAAAACAGTTAAAGAAAACAGAGCCGGAGGTCATAGATACGGATAAACCAGGTTCCCTGGAGGAGCATTTAACCAAAAAGTGCTTCCTCTGTGACCCGCTTGCTTTTGCCCACCGCATCAACCGGGAAAGGGTGCTGATGATAAACGCCAGGTTTGATTTTTATTTTTCCAGAAACTCAACCCTAAAGCTGTGGAGGGAATTGGGAAAGCCCGAGATTCACTGGCTGACAAATTTCCATTCCAGTAAAATAATCACTGACCAAGAAGTAATAAGCAAGATTTACCGCTTTTTGGAAAGATAAGCTACTTGCTGACCTTTCCTGCCCAGCCTGCCCTGTTTAAAAGGAGGTCAGCCAGCCATTTATACTTTATCTCAACAGCCCCTTCCGGGCAAAGTTCACTGCAGCAGAAACATCTGGTGCACCGGTTATAGTCAAACACTATCTTTTTGCCTTTTATTTTAATTGCATTCTGTGGGCAGACCTTCTGGCAGACACCGCAAAGGTTGCACTTCCTGCGGTCCTGTACGGGATATGGGTTTAGCAGGTTTTTTACCCTGGGCATCAGGAACCTGTTGGCAAACCTGTTCTCTATAAGCTGGCTCCTGCCGATTGCTCTGGGGAGGACGAACCCGTCTATCACATAGCCCTCTTCTACCTCCCCTTCTATCTGTATTTGTTCCCAGGCAGGGAGGCCTTCGAGCCTTAGCATGGGATACAGCTTGCTGTCCAGCCCCATAAGCCTGGCTGCAACCATATCCATAGCCAAGGGGTCTGTACTGGCCAGGACCATGCCTATCTCCCTGGGAGTTCCGCTCATTCCCGGCCCTTCGCCCTCCATTCCCAGTATCCCGTCCATGATATTTAAGGCCGGCTTTACGCAGTAGGCGATATCCACCAGCATCTGGCTGAAATCCTCTAAACCCGTAAACCTTAAGTGGTGCCCAATCTTGGAAAATCCGGGGACAACTCCAAACATGTTCTTTACCGCCCCGGTTGCAGAAGTAAGGTTATGGGTTTTAAATTTGCACAGATTAATTATTTTATCTGCTTCAAGAGCCGGGCTTATTACGTCAATCATCCTAATGGCTTTTCCGTCTTTTAAGGCAAAAGGCCTGTAGCTGGTATCATAATTAAGTATACAGCCGGTCTTGCGGGCAACCTCCCTGGTGCCTGTCGCGCTGTAAACTTTCTCCAGGTTGTCTCTGGTATAGGGTATGCCTGCTCCCGGACTGTCGGCGACAGTTATCCTGCTTGCATCGGTAAACCCGGAAAGGATTTCGATCATCGCCTCCAAAACCACCGGGTGGGTGGTTACTGCTTTCTGTGGTTTGGCCGCCAGCAGGAGGTTGGGCTTTATAAGTATCCTTTCATCCGGCCGGATGAATTTATGGAAGCCTCCCAGAAGCTTGACTGATTTGGTTATAGCCTCCTTTACCAAATCTTTATGGTAATTGTCACATTTTATTATGCTTACTATTTCCATGATACTTTACAGGTATCCGCTTTTAATTAATGTCTTCAATGCCATAAAGGTAACCCATTTACTGGGTTTTCCCTTTTTTTCAATATCAACCAGCATCCTGCCGTTAAGTGAAAATTCCATTTTCCACTTTCCGTCTGCCATCATCTTGGAATATATATAATCCAGAGCCTGATGGATATTTCTATTATTCTTATTTAAACCCGCATCTACCAAGGACATGGTAACCTCAAGTATATCGCTCTGATAGCTGCGGGGAAATCCGAACTTAACCCAATGGCTGCTTTTGTTTTTTTTACGGGGATAGGAAGCTTTTGCTATACTGTATTTTAACAGAAAACTTATGGCAGCCTTCTTGTCCTGTAATGCCTTTTCATCTACAAGTTCCGGTGGCATACAATTTAATGCCTTAAGTATCTTGGCAGCCCCCCAGGGGCAATTTAAGCCCTGCCTGTATTTACACCTAAAATTGTTAATACTAATCCATTTATGGATAAAATCCAGGGCTTTAGCGCTGCAGTCCTCAAACCCATATCCTAGCCTGATGAGCGTTTCTGCTGCTATACCCTGCATGCAGGGCAGGATCCCCCTGTACCTGGAAGCCGAATAAAAAGAGCCGTCCCGGTCCTGCATATTTTCCACCACCATCCTAACTGCCCGGTCAATGCTTCCCGGCCTCCTGCCCAGGCCTGCCTGGGAGAGGAAATAAAGCTGCCAGAATGTGTTCCTGTACAATGGGTTAAAGGATATATTATCTGTAGTCCACCAACCCTGCCCATCCTGCAGCGACAGGATAGAGCTTACCGGTTTTTCCTGCACTATCTTCTCATATGCCTGTTTAATTTCTGCACCTTTTTTACCCAGTATATCCTTTAGGGTATAATATCTGACTGCCGGATTATCCTCCTCCAGCAGCCAGCTAAAAGTTTCATCCATTATCTGCTCCGATCAATTGCAGATGGCGTACCGTTTGGGGGTCAATCCCCAGCATCCTGCAGCCTTCGGTATCCGCTTGCAGTGCATCATATGAAGCCAGAACTGTGTCTTTGGGAGGGTCGCAGCGCCTGCCGCCCCTCAGATGGCTTCCTGCCTGCCCTACCCTGCCGTCAATTAACGCCAGGTCAATGGTTATATACCTGCTAAGGTCATAAATTGCCTTATCAACCCCCACCCGGTGGACATCGCTTCGGTTGTAAGAGAGGTATCCGCCGTAGTATTTCTTGGGCAGAAGACCTATAAGGTTTTTGTAGCTTAAGGTAACCTTAGTTATTGAATGGGCTTTGAGGGCGGGCACGGATATAAAATAATAATCTTTTAAAAGTATCTCGGGCAGATATATTTCCCGGTAGGCTAAGGCCTGTTCATCTGATAATTTAACCAGCCTGCACCGGTCCACATCCATGAGTCTCACGCCGTATTTTTTGGCCATGCTCTCATAACCCAGCCCGGCATAAGCTTTTTGGGTATCACAGCCCCCCGAACCCTCAAGGATTACTATATCCATATTGTTTTTGCGGTTAAGAATATATTCAATAATAGCTGCCAGGCAATCCTTATCAGTGGTACACGGGGGCGGCGCATCTTCCAGCAGGTTAGGCTTCAGGATTATTTTTTCAATTTTTTCAAGCTGCTTTTCCCAGGACAGAAGATCCAGCAATTCGCTTACCGATTTTCCGTAATTGTTGAAATCAACCTTAAACATTAGCGTTTTAGAATATTTAAAATACCTATAGATTTAAAGTTAAATTATATGATAAATAGCTAAAAAGAAAAAACTAAAAAAAATGAAAATTTCGGCTGTTTGTAATAACCCACTACATTTGGTACACTTATTCGAGAAATTATCTATATATAGGGGGTATGGCCCCATTAAACCAAAGGTGGTAGACAATAAATGAGCGGAATAGCAGGAATTTTAAAGGGAGAAAATAAAAATCCTGAAAAAAACAAGGTAGAACTTATGCTGGACAAGATTTCCCACAGGGGAATAAATGAAGGCAACATAATGGAGATTGACGGAAACAGCCTGGGAATAATATCAAATTACCCTACTGCAGGCTCGGGAGTTCTGCTTGACGGTAAAATATATAATATTGACCGGCTGATGTTAAAATACAGGGTCGGTAAACCGGAAGGCGCAACAGATTCACAGAAAGTAAGCTTGCTGGTAAAAGAAGCAGGCCCGGGGGTTATAAAGGAGTTTGAGGGAGCCTTCTCCCTTATGGTTTGTGACAGCAGCAATAACTTCTATCTCGCCCGTGACCTTATCGGAATAAAACCCCTCTACTATGTTAAAGACGGCGGGAGGGTAATTTTTGCTTCAGAGATAAAATCCCTGGTCGAGTTTGGAAACCGCATAATAGAGTTTCCCCCGGGGCATATAATGAAAAACCTGGGTACCCCCAGCAAGCATGACAGCATAGGTTTGGACAGCTACAGCTTTCTGAACGATGCCGAAACTGAGGAAATGGTATCCATGCTTGAAAAAAAGCTCCTGGATGCAGTAGAGAAAAGAATAACAGGTAACGGGAAAAGCATAGGTGTCTGGCTTAGCGGAGGAGTGGATTCCAGCCTGGTTGCAGCCCTTGTCAATAAATTTACAGATAGCCTGTACACCTTCTCTGTAGGTTTTGCCGGTTCTCCGGACCTTGAAGCTTCCAGGGTGGTGGCCAAGGCATTGAAAACCAGGCATATAGAACATAAGCTAAATCTTGAAGAGCTGTATGATGCCATTCCCGAAGTCATATACCACCTGGAATCCTTTGACGCCCCGCTGGTTAGAAGCTCTTTGGGCAATATGATCGCATCCAGGCTGTCTTCTCGGGCAGATATAGTATTTTCAGGGGAAGGCGGAGATGAGGTTTTTGCCGGCTACAACTATTTCTTTGATTTTGACTCCTCAGAAGTCATACAGAAAGAGCTGCTCAAGGCCATAAACAGCCTGCACAATACCGCCTTACAGAGAGTGGACCGCTTGGCTAATGCCAATAATGTGGTTGTAAGGCTGCCCATGCTTGATGAAAACCTTATAGACTTTGCCATGACTATCCCCACTGAAGAAAAAATCAAAAAGGCTGAAAATATATCCAAATACATACTTAGGAAGGTTGCAGAAAAATACCTTCCCAAAGAAATAGCCTGGAGGGCTAAGGAAAAATTCTGGGAAGGATCTGGAATACTTGACACCCTTACCGAAAAAATAGAGGACAATATAGATGACAGCGAGTTTGAAAAGAACAGAAAACTGGATAATGGATTTGTGTTAAGGAATAAGGAAGAGATGTATTTCTATAATATATTCAGGAAATTTTTCGGAGACCTTGATATTAACAGCGTGCTTTCCTTTACAGGAGACTTCAGCTAACACCGGGGCTATCCGCGATATTCCCTGGCAGCTCTGGCTATCATCTTCAAGTTTTTAAGCGGTGTCCTCAAGGGCACCGCACATTCGGGCCCTATAATGTCCACACCGCAATCTATGGCATATTTGACTTTCTCTGCCACATCCTCAGGGCTCCCGAAAAGAAGGGTTGAAGGATTATTGATATTCCCGATAAGCGCTATCCGTTTTTTTGCCAGCTTTACTGCATTGCAGGCATCAACCTTTGACTCAAAATGAAAAGCATTCATATTGGTCTGGCAGATATATTCTATCCTATCAGCTGTATTACCGCATATATGCAGTATGGTAGGAGCTTCTATATTTCCGGCCAGGTATGTATGGATGGGGATTAGGAAATCCCGGTATGAATCCGGGCTGCAGAGATCCCTGGTGGCGTGATCAGCCACTGTTACTGCATCAGCCCCTGCCTTTATCTGCTCTTCTGCAAACCACAGGGTTATGCCGGTTAACTTTTTTAATATATCTTTTACTTCACGGGGGTGGGTAATTGTCTTTATTAAAAAATCCTCTACCCCGAAAAAGTGGTAGCTAAGCGTCCAGGGCCCAAAAACTTTCCCTATCACCAGCACATCCGGATATTTCTGTTTAAGCATGGAAATACAATCAAGTACCGCCTTTACCGCATGATTGTCCAAAAAACTTCTATCAAACTCGATATCTTCATAACCCCTCCATAACTTGCCGGTTATGGTGGGCATCTTATCAATTGAACCCCAATCAACCTTGCAGCCTGCAGCATAAGACTCGATGACTACCGAAAAAAGCGGCATTACCGCATCATAACCCAGAACCTCGTAGCTGGCCCGGGCCAGTTCATACATTTTTTTTGCATCAGTATGGGCCTGGGGGAAAAAGGAGTTCATAATTTCCATCTGCTCCACCGTTACCGAGGAGACCGGGTTAAAAACCGCCTTTTTTGTGGTATCCTTTCCTAAAAGCTGGCTTAATGCTATCTCCCTTGGGGTCATTGCAGGTTCCTTTCAATTTTTTTTAAAACAGCTAAATGATACTAAAAATGCATTAAACATTCCACATCTGTTTACTTTTATAAGACCTTGCCCGTATTAGTCCTATTGGGCCGGGATTGGTTTAATGTCTGAGGGGCTCCCTTTATTTCTGCAAGCTTTCCAATTATTGTGTTTCAAATTATCTTTGCGTCCCTAAAATTATGTTATTTTAAGCCATAGAGTTATCATATATATCATTAAAATTATCTTAAAATTATATTAAATAAGAGTTTATTTACTATCCAAAACATTTTTTATTTCAATATTGATTTTTATTTTGTTTTGTTGTATTTTTATCTTGGTATTAGCAGTCGTGCTATTAGAGTGCTAATTATTTTTTATACTTTTGCATAAATACTTAAAGGAGGTAAACATGAACTACAGACCACTGGGAGACAGGCTGCTGCTTAAGGTAAAAAAA
>JBNJCW010000039.1:0-19169 GCA_051744345.1 Actinomycetota bacterium | reverse complement strand
GGTGGGTATTGATAATATCTGTGTAAAAACTGCAACTGAAAAAGGGGTATTTGTAACTAATATTCCTACTACTAAAGAGATAAGCAATGCAGTAGCTGATCTCACTTTTTCCCTTATATTGGCAATAGCTAGAAAAGTATGCAAGTTTGATAAGAGTGGCAAAGAAGGTAAGTGGATAAAATTAATAGGGTCAGAAGTATATGGTAAAACCCTAGGGGTAATAGGTGGAGGATTTATAGGAAGCTCGGTTATTGAAAGAGCAGCGGGTTTCAATATGGCTGTATTAGTATATGACTTAAGGAAAAATGATGAAATTGTAGAAAAATATAATGCTAGATATGTTGGATTAGAATATTTGCTCAAAAATTCTGATTTTGTCACCATCCATATGCCTTTAAATGACGAGACTAAAGATTTTATAGGAAGAAGAGAATTAGAAATGATGAAAAATTCTTCTTATATCATTAATACAGCCAGAGGGGGCATTGTAAATGAAAAAGACTTATATGAAGCCTTAATAGAAGGAAGAATTGCTGGTGCAGCGCTGGATGTATTTACAGAAGAGCCTCCTGAATCAAGTCCTCTCCTGAAACTAGATGATAATCTAATAACCACACCCCATATTGGAAACTATACCATGGACTGTATGACGGTTCTGGATTTGATATCTTCCCAGAATGTTATTGATGTGCTTAATGGCTCAAGGCCTGAAGAAAAATACATAGTAAATAAAGAATTAATAAAAAAAATTAGTTAGGAGGTAAAAAATGTTAGAAGGCTTAAAAAATATAGAGCATCTTGGAATATACTCTAAAAATACAAAAAAGTTAGCTGATTGGTATTCAGACGTTTTGGGCATGGAAGTAGCTTTTAAAATATCTAAAGATTTACCGGAAAAGTCAATTTACTTCTTAAAGGGAGCAGATGGGACGGTAGTTGAAATCCTGCCATCAAATAATAAGGATAATGCCAGGGACCTAGATGATCCGGGCTATAGCCATATTGGGATAACTGTTGATAATTTTGACAAAGCTGCCAAAGCTTTAAAAGATAAAGGAGTAGTTTTAAAAAACGTTAGAAATACAAGCATAGGCTGGACTATAGGTTATTTTAATGACCCGGATGGAAATATCCTGGAAATTGTATACAGGCCAAAAGGCGGAAAAATTTAAAGCCTATTAATATTATTTGTTTTAAGGTTAAGGAGCCTGTAAAAATAGAATGTTTTTAAAAATTTTGTATACAAGGAGGGCTGGTAAAAATGTACGGTTATGCGGGAAAAATATTAGAAATTGATCTAACCAATAAAAAATTTAATAAAATCCCCATCGATAAAAATGAATCCAAAAAATATATTGGGGGAATGGGGGAAGGCTATAAGCTAGCATTAAAGTATTTTAAGAAAGGGGTTGATGCCCTTGCTTCAGAAAACCCCATAATATTCAGTGCGGGAGTTCTGGTTGGGACAAAAGCACATGGAAGCCCAAAATTTACAGCAATAACCAAGTTCCCCCTTTATGCTTCAAAGGATAAAAAACAATTTATCGGCGCCTCAGCAAGCGGCGGTGATTTTGGGATAATGATGAAAAAAGCGGGATATGACCATATCATAATAACCGGCAAGTCGGAGGAGCCTGTTTGTATTGAAATTGTTGAAGGAGAGGTATTTTTTTCTAATGGAAGCAACTTATGGGGCAAAAAAAATATTTACCAGACAACGGATTTTTACAAGGAAAAATATGGAAAAGATTGCAGCGTAATTGCTATTGGCAAGCCAGGTGAAAATCTGGTACGCCATTCATTTACCTATGTGGACAAGCATGACTCGCTGGGCAGGCCAGGACTGGGAGCAGTCTTTGGGTCAAAAAAGATTAAAGCTATTTCCTGTAAAGGTACCGGTGAAATAAAAGTGTCTGATAAAAAAAGGTTCAATAAAGTACAAAGAGTTGTAGGTAAGAGGATAAATGAATGGCATGGCAAAAAGAAGTGGGAAAAAATGGGTCTTGGTGCAGGCTGGGATATGTTTAAATATACACAGTATCCAGGGAAATGGCCAAGAGACAAGTGGGATAAACTTTATGGGGAAAAGAAAAGAATAGAAACTATAGATAAAATAATAGGCTGTCCTTCATGTCCCATACAATGCAAGATCAGATGGAAAATAAAAGACGGGGAGTTTAAAGGACATACTGCAGAAGGTTCTCCTTATGGAAAGAGTGCTACCTCCGGGCAATTGCTTGATGTAGAAGATCAGGCAAAAATGCTGGAACTGGTGATAATTGGTAATATGGAAGGCTTGGATTTTTACACCACAACAAGGCTTATGGATTTTGTTACCACTCTATATAAGGAAGGCAAGATAACCAAAAAAGATACTGGCGGTTATGAATTAAAAAGGGATTTTAATACATACCTCGACCTATTTAATAAAACTATGACCAGAGAAGGGTTTGGAGATTTAATGGCTGATGGCTGGATGAGAATAGCAGAAGAATTTAATGTAGATCCCCAGGATTACTGGTATGGCGGCATAGAGAAAGGCGAAGATTTTATATATGATCCTAGAGCAGCTAAATTCCATCCCCTAATGATGATGTTTATAACCAATCCCAGGCCACATCATGGAGGAGGCCATACTTTAACTGTTGGTCCGGGCAAGAGCCTGGATGTGATTAGCGACCAGGTTAAAAGATGGGGAATACCCAAAGAAGCTTTTGATAGGATTTTTACCCCTGCCGATTACTATGGAAAATTTAATGTGGGAAGATACACTAAATATATGGAAGAGTCAATGGTAATTAATAATTCTCTTGGCGTCTGTTCAATTTTAACCGGTTTAGGATTTGTCTATGGCGAGGATTATTCTGAATATTATTCTTCAGTTACCGGTATAGAGATGAGCAATTCAGAGTTAATGGCAGCAGCAGAAGTTGCATTCAATATTAAAAAACTTTTAAACGTTAGGGAAGGTTTTACCCGTAGTGATGACAAAATACCTGAGCTGTGGCTAAGGCCAATGAAAACTCCTGAAGGCGTAATAGAGACAAAGGATTATTTTGATACAAAAGTTTTAACCGAAAATGATATAAAAAGGATGCTGGATGATTATTATGATGAAAGAGATTGGGATATTGAAAAAGGCATACCTACTGATAAAAAGTTAGCAGAACTGGGATTAGAGAATATTGGGTAAGTTCAGGATAAATTATAGTTTGTAATATTTAAAGTTTAAAAAGATTTTGATTTAAGTGATAAGAATTGTATAAAAACTGGAGTTGGTGTAGAGATACTAACTAAAGTGCTAGCTTCAGAGATAGCACCTTATGGAATTAATGTAAATGCAATTTCTATTGGCACTGTTATGACAGAAATGGCTAAAAGTTTAATAACTGAAGAAAGAAGGAAACAAAAGCTGAGATATGTGTCTATGAATAGATTTGGGTTTCCAAAAGATATATCAAATGTTGTTTTATTCCTCAGCTCAAAATTTTCAGATTATATAACGGGTGCGGTTATTCCGGTGGATGGTGGGTTACTTTCAACCCAAAATCCATGGATGGCCTGGGATAAGACGAGTGAAGAATAATAATTCAACAAAAAGAAATAATGGGAGAGAAATAATGTTATGGTAAGTTGGTTAATAGAAGGCGGCAAAATTTTAAATTAATAGAGAGAGTAAAAAATTTAGAAATAATAATTAAATATCTAAATTCATTATAAAAAAAATAAGGTAGAAGAAATTAACGATAGAAAAACATAAGAATTTAGATAGGACTAGATGAAGCAGTACTTTTTGGCATATTTTCTAATCTGGTTAAAATTATAAAAAAAGATATTAAATAAAAATAAATCTAAGAGGAAGGGGGGAAAAGTAAATTAAAAGAACCCGGATAGGGGAAGGCTTGAAAAATATGTTAAATTTGATTTTTAAGTTTTACTCCTCACCCTATCTGGAAGTGCTGAACTTGGCTTTTTGGGCTAAATAAGATCTTCGTAAACCTGGATGAATGAAAGGTTTTGAAGATTGAGGGGAGAGCAAAGAAATATAGTGATTGAATCCGTTGATAAGAGTTTTGCAAAGATCACTGTTATTAACAAAAAGGAGGAAAAGATGCAAAAATTAAAGCTCGCACTAATATTAATGCTAACTATAACCGTGGGTGCTCTTTTTGTTGTCCTTCCTGGCTGTGCAGGGGTTGCAGAAGAAAGCGCACCTGCAGAACCAGCCGAAGAAGAATCTCAAGAAGAAGTTGCAACTGAAGAAGTATCCGAAGAGGCGGCACAAGGAGATGCCAGGTATAATCTTGATGAAGATACTGCCTATGAAATTGCATTAGGCATGGGTTCCTGGCAAGATTGGTGGTATAATACACCTGAGATTGGCCAATATACAGAGGAACCTCCCTATAAAGTTGGGTTTATCACTGGTTGGAGAGGAAATCCATGGCAGGAAGTGACTATTGCAGAATTCTTTAGGGAAGTTGAAAGGTCGCCATTGATTACGGAGGCATTGCACATGGATAGTGCCGGTGATGTTAATACCCAGATTTCAGACCTGGGCGCTATGTTTACCATGTGGGAAGAGGGAGAGTTGGACGGCATTATTGTGGATCCGCTTGATCCAATGGCTTTAAAAGATACTATTGAAAAAATCTATGATGCAGGCTGTCCAATTATATTATTTAATAATTCAGCAGATACGATTAAATACAATTGTTTTATCTCCAATGACCCATGGTCCTTTGGTGTATTGAGTGCTGAATGGCTGGCAGAATACATGGATTACCAGGGTAAAATATTGTTTTTCCGGGGTATTAAGGGCTATCCTATAGATAATGGTAGAAGCGGTGGAGCCCTTAGCGTATTTGAGCAATATCCAGACATGGAACTGGTTATAGAATATGGTGAATGGTCAGCGGATGTGGCAAAAAGTAAATTTATGGATATGCAAGCAGCAAACCCTGATTTTGATGCTGTGTATTCTGTAGGTGGCCAGATGTCTTTGGCTATCGTTGATGCAATGGTGGAATTGGGTCTTGATCCCGGAGAGTATCCTCATGCATCAGAAGACAATAATGGTTTTCTACAGAATTGTATAGAATATGACATACCTGCTTATGCATCAGCTCATCCATCCATCTGCAGTGCAATATCAGTTAACATTATGGAAATGCTTCTGCAGGGATATCCTGTTCCCAAGCTTTACTTGTATACAACACCAGGAATACCCGCTGAAGAATTTGAAAATTATGTTAGGCCAGATGCTCCGGAAGGGATATTTGTTTTCACTCCATTGGATGATGACACTCTAAATGAAATAATTAAGTAGAAGGCTTGATTACCTCAGCTGCCCAATATTGGGCAGCTGAGGTGTATAAGGAGAAATGCCAATGAATGAAAGAATACGCGTGGAGTCTTTGGCTAAGAATTTTCCGGGAGTCAAAGCCCTAGACGAAGTATCTTTTTCATTAGAATCAAACAAAATATACGCCCTAGTAGGAGAAAACGGGGCGGGAAAATCAACCCTGGTAAAGATACTCTCAGGCATATATAAACCTGATGGGGGAAGAATCTTTGTAAATGGCAAAGAGGCAAGGATAAAAGATCCTACCCATGCCAGAAAATATTACAAAATAGATGTGGTATTTCAAGAACATTCCCTTATTCCTGAATTATCTATCGCTGAAAATATATTTTTAACCAACTTAGAGAATTTCTATGACCGCGGGTTTTTATCATACCAGAATATCAATACAGCTGCTGAAAAAATTTTAGAAAGGATAAATTTTTCTATTGACGTAAGAAAGTTAGCTAAAGATATACATGAAGATGAAAAAACCTTTGTTGAATTCGCAAAAGTATTATCTAGAAATCCGGATACAGTAATCCTAGATGAAATAACAGCTGCTTTGGAAAGTGATGATGTAGAAGGTTTGTTTAAAATACTTATGTCTTTAAAAGAAGAAGGAAAAACAATAATTTTTATCTCCCACCGCCTGGAGGAGGTTTTAAAATTTAGCGATGAAATAATAGTGTTTAAAGACGGCAGGCTGGTAGGGAATATAGACAACTCGTCCAAGCAAGATTATAAATCAAAAAGGGATAAGATTATCAATTATATGACTGGAATTGAGGGTGGCCTTAAGTTTCCAGAAAGATTAGGAGTAGATAGTAAAGGAAAAGTTGTTTTGTCAGTAAAAAATTTAAATTCCAAACATTTGAAAGGAATAAATTTAGAAATAAGAGAAAACGAAATAGTTGGGCTTGCTGGCTTAAGAGGACAAGGCCAGAGTGAGCTGCTAAGGACATTAGCAGGAATAATGAGTAAGAGTTCAGCTGATATCAAAATAAATGGCCAGGAGGTTAGAATAAATTCGACCTTTGATGCTATTAAAGCAGGATTTTTTTATATTTCAGATAAGCGGGATAAAGAAGAGCTTTGGCTTTCTCACGATATTATCTTTAATATAGTTTTAATGAGTATCAGCAGTAGAACAAGAGGAGGTTTTATAAAAAAGAAGGAGGAGAAAAAACTTGTTAAGGATATAGCGGAGAAACTACAAATTGAAACCGCTAGATTAGATAACTATGTGCAATTATTAAGTGGAGGAAACAGGCAAAAAGTTGTTTTAGCCAAGTACTTACTGGCGAAACCCAGGATTCTTTTTTTAGATCAGCCAACAATTGGCCTGGATGTAGGAGCAAAAATGGAGATATATAAGATTCTTAGGATGCTCGCAAAGAAGGGTATCCCTACCCTGACACTGCTTACCGATAGAGAAGAAATTTTACAGTTTCCAGATAGGCTTCTGGTAATGTTTGAAGGGGAAATTATTAAAGAGTTCCGGGGAGCTGGAATTGATGAGGAGAAGTTATTGCATAGTTATTATAAGTAGTAAGGATATTTATGGAGCATATAAAAAATATATCTAAGAAACATTATATATATATAGTTTTATTGGTTTTTTGGATTATATCAATGTCAATATCTCCTTTTTTTAGGACCACCTCAACATTTTCTTCAATTTTTATTACTGCTGTGCCTATTGTATTAATAGGCCTGGCCCAGAATATTGTGGTTATAGGCCGGGGTTTTGACTTATCCGTAGGTTCAGTGGCAAGCCTTTCCACATGTATTGCATCAGTATTAATGCAGCATAATATATTGCTTGCAATTATTGTTATTCTAGTTGCCTCTGCTACAATTGGCTTCATTAATGGTACTGGAGTTGCCAAGTTTAAGATTAATCCATTTATAATGACCTTGGGGATGATGTTTATAATAAATGGGGTATGCTTGATTATACGCCCCAGCCCTGGCGGTTATATACCTGATTCTATTAAGAAAATTTTGCTTTTTGAAGCCGGGGGTTTTGCTGTGGGGCCTTTGCTTATAATAATAATAGCAGGATTATTTGGTAATTATTTGCTTAAAAAGAGGTCACTTGGGAGACTTATATATGCTGTGGGCTCAGACCCCAATAGTGCAAGAATGTCTGGGGTTAATTTAGATAGGATTAGAATTTTTATTTTTATGCTTAGCTCTATTTTTGCAGGAATAGCCGGAATTTTTATAGCTAGCAGAATTTCAAGCGGTAATGCCAATGCCGGAGCCAGTTATCTGTTTGATTCTTTTATTGTTGTGTTTATGGGAGGTACCCTGGTGACTGGCGGGGTGGGTGATTTTACCAATACCATAGCTGCCTCTATTATAATAGCATCACTAATAAATATAATTCAGTTTATAAATATTTCATCCTGGTACCATTATATAGTTAAAGGCGTAATTTTGGTTATCGTATCTGCCATACAAATATACTTTCTAAATAAACGGAGGAAATTAAATGAATAAGGAAAAACTGCAGCAATTTTTGGGGAAGAATTTGCAGGTTCTGGTAATCTTTGGAGGGTTGCTGTTAGTTATTGTAATAGGTGGAATCATCACTCCTCAATTTTTTAATATAAACCATATTATTAATATTTTATATCTTAACTCGATACTGGGCATACTTGCTATCTCACAAACCCTGGTGATTATTACCGGAGGAATAGATATGTCTGTGGGAGCAACTTACTGGTTGGTAATTATGCTTGGGGCGCAATTTATGAAGGGCGAATTTTTATGGGGCCCCATTCTTATTTGCCTGTTGATTGGCGTATCTATTGGTTTTATTAATGGATTTTGTATAGCCAAGCTAAAAATTCCATTTGTAGTTATGACATTGGCAATGATGGTAATTATAACTGGTGTACTGTATGTAACGACAGGCGGCGGCGGCGGGGGGAAGTCAGCAGAGGCATTGACTAGACTAAGTATCCAAAGGATCTTATTATTTGGAAGTTTTAGAGGAATACCAGTAAGATTTTTAATCTGGGTTTTTATTGCCATAATCTTTGCATTAATACTTAACAGAACATCTCTGGGGTGGAAAATCAGGGCCCTAGGGAGCAATATGCAAGCAAGTATTCTCTCAGGCATTAATACTGAAAGTATACAGATTTTTGTCTATACAATAAGTGGGTTGTTAGCAGTAATTGCCGGATTATTATATCTCGGGCAGGCGAAAACACCTTATCCAACCTTTCAGAGCGGAGCAGGTGTAGGTGGCAGCATAACCCTTCAAACTATTGCCACAGTTGTTCTGGGAGGAACTTTTTTCTATGGAGGCAATGGAGGAGTTGGCAGGACATTTTTAGGTGTGGTTTTTATATCTATTCTATACAGTATACTTAATATGGTTGGTCTTCATGAAGAATGGCAGGTTATTTTCAATGGATTGATTATACTAATTATCGTTGGATTATACAGTAAAATGAAATCAAGAACGTAGATAATCTTTTAAAATAAGAAAAAGGTTAATTATTTAGGCTCTTTTGAAAAATATTGTTGATATACGAACATATGTTAGCTAACCTAACCTTAATTAAGCATGTTCGAAAGGAGAAAAGGTGACCAAAGATCTAAAAGAATACCTGAATTCAATTTTTTCAAAGCTATCTGCGGATGAGGCAAAAGAAATTATATCTTTCCTCTAAGCTAAAAGCTTAGAACCTGATGCGTCTTTTTAAAAAAATGGTACCTGAGATTAGGAAAAAACGTTACAGCAATGAATACCATTGTCCCCACTGTTCTAGCAGCATGGTGGTAAGATATGGCTCATACCGCCAAAGGCAGCGTTACCCATGCAAGGACTGCAGAAAAACATTTACCTATATGGCCTCTACCGCCTTAAACTTTGTCCATGACAAGGGCAAGTTTTTTGCTGCTTTATTACTTATGCTTTGGAGAGCCACACTAGAAGAGATCGCAAAAGAAGTATGTATTTCAGTTCCTACTGCTTTCAGCTGGAGGCATAAGATACTGGATGGTTTAAAAAATATAGAAGACGAGGACCTCTTTGGAATCATGGAGGCAGATGATATCTTTTTACTTGCCTCCAAGAAGAGCAGCAAGAATCTAGACAGAAAACCAAGAAAGAGAGGCGGAAAGTCTAAAAAAAGGGGCATAAGTAGAGGCCAGGTATGTGTTCTTGCAGCAAGGGATAAAAAGAGCCACACCTTATCAGATATTGCCAACTTTGGCTGTTAACTCCTATCACAGCAGATTAAAGAATTGGATATATAGATTTAAGGGGATAGCTACCAAATACTTGAGCAATTACCTGCATTGCTTCGAGTTTACCGATACAGTGGCAAAAGGTAGAACTCAGGATGCAGCAGGAGGAGCTCTGCTGTTGGGAGCATATTCCGTTAGGGCGGTGTAGAGAAAATAAATAATATTTTTGAAAAGAGCCAAAAAATTACTTATCCATGATAGAATTAAGGTAAAAATAGATTAAAAAAAGGTATAGAAAATGATTTCAGTAAAAGAAGCCCAAAACAAGGTATTGGAAGCCGGCAGGATAATGGGAACAGCCAAGGTACCCCTGCTGGGCAGCCTTAACCTGGTGCTGTCGGAGGACATAGTTTCTGATGACGATATACCGGTTTATGATAATTCTGCTATGGACGGGTATGCGGTAAGGGCAGAAGATACAAAGGGGGCAGATAAGAGCTATCCGGTAAGGCTAACCTTAATGGATGAGGATATACCTGCAGGCAAGGTCCCTACCGGCAGCATAAGCTCGGGCTGCTGCATACCTATTATGACCGGTGCTCCTATCCCCCAGAAGTGTACGGCTGTGGTTAGAAAAGAGGACACGGAAAAAACCGGAGCCGGCATCTTGATTTATAAGGAGTGCGGGGTCGGGGAAAATATAAGATACAGGGGAGAAGACATAAAAAAAGGGGATACGGTCCTGGCAAAAGGGAGAAAAATCTTCCCTGCGGATATAGGGGTGATGGCTTCCCTGGGAAGGGCCAGGGTACCGGTATACAGGCCTCCTGTGGTAGGAATAATATCTACAGGGGATGAGATTGTTCCCATAGGCAAAAAACTGGAGGCAGGCAGGGTAAGGGACAGCAACAGCTATTCTCTTTCTGCCCAGGTTAAGGAACTGGGTATAAAATATATCCGCTACGGCATAGTAAAGGATAAAAAAAGGCTAATGGAAGAAAAGATACTGGAGGGCCTCTCTGAATGCAATATCCTGCTTTTAAGCGGAGGGGTGTCTGTAGGGGATTATGATTTTGTAAAGGATACCCTGCTGGGCCTGGGGGCAGAGCTTGTTTTCTGGAAGGTAAACCAGAAACCGGGAAAGCCGCTTCTTTTTCTAACCTACAGGGACAGGCTTGTTTTTGGTTTGCCCGGGAATCCGGTATCAGTAATGGTATGCTTTGAGATGTATGTAAGGCCTTTGATAAAAAAGATGACCGGAGACAGCATCCTTTTCAGGCCAAGGGTTACGGCCAGGGCTGCCCATGACTTTAAACACAAAAAAGGCAGGACTAACTTTGCAAGGGTGGTGCTTGAAAAAAAAGAGGAAGGCTATTTTTTCAGTTCCACCGGCAGGCAGGGCTCGGGTATACTTACTTCCATGGCCAGGGCAGACGGCATTGCTGTTTTTGCTGAGGAAACCGGGGACATAAAAAAAGGCAGTGAGGCAGAGGTATTTTTACTCAAGCCTGTTGCCGGCCGCATTCAGCATCCCTGCCGGTAAGTATATCAATCCCGTGGGGAAGCGGCCGGTATATTAATTCAAGGCTGTCTTTTACTCCCTTTATGCTTCCCGGAAGATTTATTATAAGGGTTTTACCCCTTATGCCGCTCACTCCCCTGGAAAGGATTGCCCGGGGTGTTTTTTTCTGTCCTTCTATCCTTATGATCTCACTGAATCCGGGGACTTTTTTCTGGATAACCTCCTCGGTTGCCTCCGGGGTCACATCTTGAGGGGAAAAACCTGTTCCTCCGGTGGTGATAATAAGGTTTGTTTCCTGGCTATCGGAGATTTGCATAAGCAAAGAGCTTATCATCTCTTTTCTGTCAGGTACTATCTGGTAATGGGTGATCTCCCAGCCTTTCTGCTTAAAGTACTGTATTATATATTTTCCGCTCCTGTCTTCCCGCTGGCCCCTGTATCCCTTATCGCTGACAGTTATTACTGCTATTTTTAATTGTTTTTCCATTTAGCTTATCCTTCCCCATATTTTTAAAACCAATTCAGGCAAGCTTGATTTTATTGCCCACCCTTATATTTCCCGGATTTATAACCCTGCAGAATATCCCTTCCCGGGGCATTATGCAGCTGCCCATCTGGTAGTATATCCTGCAGGGCTGAAGGCACTCTTTTCCTATCTGGGTAACCTTTAGCGCTGCCCCGCTTCCAATTTTTATGATATCTCCAACCTTTAGCTCATCCAGTCTTAAGCCCGAGGTGGTTATATTTTCAGCAAAATCTCCCGGTTCTGCTCCCACTCCTTTCCGGTTCACCTCTTCTATGCTTTCAGCTGAAAGGAGGCTTACCTGGCGGTGCCAGCGGCCGCTGTGGCCGTCTCCCCTGATACCGGTGCTGGTAAGGACAGCTTCTTTTACCGGTCTCTTTTTGCCCCCCTTTTTTTCACTTATGTTTATGGATACTACTTTGCCCTCTTGCAAAAAATCTCCTTCCTTTATCGGGATTTAATATAGTTGCTTTTGCCTCCGGTCTTTTCCAGAAGCTCTATTCCTTCAATCCGCATCTCTTTGGACAGTGCCTTGCACATGTCGTATATGGTTAGTAGGCTTACGCTTACTGCAGTCAAAGCCTCCATTTCTACGCCGGTGATATCGAAACCCTTTACTGCGGACACGGCTTCTATGCTGTTACTTTCTTCCATCAGGTTAAATTCCAGGTTAATGCCTGTAAGCCTTACCTGATGGCATAAGGGAATAAGCTCCCAGGTCCTTTTGGCTGCGGCTATCCCGGCAATTTTAGCTGCAGTCAGCACATCTCCTTTCCCAAGCTGGTTTGCTTTTACCTTTTCAAATATTTGCCGGGTCAGGCTGATGCGGCCCCTGGCCCTGGCTTTCCTTAAGCTGGTTTT
Source organism: Actinomycetota bacterium (assembly GCA_051744345.1). GTDB lineage: Bacteria > Actinomycetota > Humimicrobiia > Humimicrobiales > Humimicrobiaceae > Halolacustris. Next base: position 6,707 of record JBNJCW010000039.1, on the reverse strand, counting down.
CTTTCCGCTGACATCAACCATCCTGGCCTTTCCCCCGCTGTCTGTATGGGTAAAATTATCCAAGTTATTCATTTTAAACTTATCCTCCAATTCTATTCATTGATTCGGCTATCTTAAGATTGTTAAGGCTGCTGCAATTCCTGTCCCGGGGCTTGGTCTTAATAAATCCTGCAATCATTTCCTTTATCTCTTCCGGACTGCCTTTTTTTAGCTCTTTTTTTATATCCAGCTCCCGGCCGGAAAAAAGGCATAGTTTCAAAGCTCCCCTGGAAGTTAGCCTAATGCGGTTACAGCTGCTGCAGCTTTCTCTGCTGTTTTCTATGAACCCGATACTTCCCCTGCTTTCTGGCCTCCTGTAATATACAGCAGGGCCGAATCCCATAGATTCTTTTATCAGGGAGTAGCTTGACTGCTGGTTCATGTATGTAAAGATATCTCTGGTACTAATTTTTGGCTCCGGGGTTTTGGTTGTGCTTCTGGTGCATTCTACGGTATCTGTGCCTGGTATCTGCATCATCTCTATAAACCTTATGCTTACAGGTTTATGGTTGGCCATGTCTATAAACCTTCGGGCATCATCTAAGTCAAACCGGGAAGTAAGAACCGTATTAATCTTTATAGGGCCAAATCCCATCTCAATACTATCCTCCAGCGCCTCCAGCACCAGGTCAAGATTGCCCCCCCTGGTTATCTGGCTGTACTTTTTCTTATCCAGGCTGTCAATGCTTATATTTAGCCTCCTGATGCCCAGCCGGTAGAAGCTTTTTAAGAATTTTTTCAGCAGTATGCCATTGGTGGTAATAGATATATCTTCAATCCGGCCGGTGGCTTTAATTCCTTTAATCAAAGTAAGTATATTTTCCCGCAGCAGGGGCTCGCCCCCGGTAAGCCTTACCTTCCTTATCCCCATATGGGATAATATATCCACTACCCTGATTATTTCCTCCAGGGTCAGCAGCTGGCTTCTTTGCAGAAGCTTTATACCTTCCCCGGGCATGCAGTAGGTGCACCTGAGGTTGCAGCGGTCAGTGACCGAAACCCTGAGGTAATCAATATTTCTGCTGTAGCTGTCTATGAGTTTGGCCATTTTTTTATCTTTCAAAAACATGTATGCAGCTTGCCTTCACCGCTGCCCTGATTTCTTTGCCCCGGCAAAGCTCAAGCCTTGCAACCGAGTCCCGGGTAATAAAGGAGTTTAGGTAAAAACCGCAGTCTATAACCACCCTTTTAAATATCCCCATATCCTTTATTTCGGTAATTGTCCCTTCCAGCATGTTCATAGCTGATGATTGTCCGGGGCTTATTTCTGTATTGTACAGGGTTACATCCTCCGGCCTTATGGCCAGGGTAACCCTGGTTCCGGCTGGTTTTTGCCCGGCCGCAGAAAGCTGGATGTTTTTGCCCCCGGATTCCACCTTTACCCTGCATACATTTCCGCTGCTTGCTGAAATGACCCCGTTAATCAGGGTCTCCACCCCCACAAACCGGGCTATAAATTCATTTTTCGGTTTCCTGAACACCTCTTCCTTTTTGGCAAACTGAAGTATCTTTCCCTTGTCCATGACTGCTATATCATCTGCTAAAACCATTGCTTCGCTCCGGTCATGGGTAATGTATATCACCGTTTTTCCATAACTTCTTAAAACCTCTAAAAGATCGGTCCGGAGCCTTTCCCGGGAATCCTGGTCGATATTGGCTAGGGGTTCATCCAGCAGCAGAAGCTCCGGATCAAGGACCAGCGCCCTGGCCAGGGATACCCTGTGCTTTTCGCCCCCGGAAAGATTTTCGGTGCTTCTTTTAAGGAGGGGGGCCAGCTTTAACTTGCCAATACAGTAATCGAGCCTCTCCCTTGCTTGGGCCGGCTTTATTTTCCTTATTTTAAGCCCCATTATTATATTGCTGTACACCGAACCCTTAAAAAGGAGAGGCTCCTGGAAGACCACTGCCATTTTTTTCCTTATCTGGGCGGGATCTGTTCCACCGTTAAGTATCTGGTGCCGGTTAAAATATATCTTTCCGCTGTCCGGTTTTTCCAGGAGGTTTATAAGCCTTATGAGGGTGGATTTACCGCTGCCATTGGGACCTATGATGGTTAGTATCTTTCCCTGCTTTGCATAAAGCCTGTCTATGTTAAGGCTGAAACTGTTTCCGTAACTCTTTTTTAAGCCATAAATATTTAAAATTTCTTCAGCCATCCCGTCCCCTCCTTTTGCTGTACGGCGGTAAGCAAAAAATTTACCCCGAAGCTTAAGATAAGCAGTATAATCACCAGTGCGATAGCCATGGCGAAATCCCCCATCCTCACCATCTGTATGGTAGCGGTGGTAAGCACCCTGGTCTGGCCTTTTATGTTGCCTCCCACCATTATTACTGCCCCTACTTCTGATATTATCCCCCCGAAACCGGCCATGACCGCTGCCAGGGCAGGCAGCTTTGCTTCCTTTATTAGTATCCAGTAGGCCTGGAGCCTGTTTGCTCCCAGGGAGATGGCCTGCCACTTTAATTTAGGGTCAATCTGGCCTACGGCAGCCAGGGTTATGCCTGCGATTATGGGGGTGGCAATAAGCACCTGGGCAATAATCATTGCAGCAGGGGTATACATCAGCTGCATAAACCCCAGCGGCCCGCTCCTCCATACAAACAGGGTAACCATAAGCCCTGCTGCAACCGGGGGAAGCCCCATGCCGGTATTAATCACCGAAACCAAAAATTTCTTAAAGCAAAAACTGTTTAACCCTACCAGCACCCCCGCCGGGATACCCAACAGCATGGAAAAAAACACCGCAGTTCCTGAGACCCTCAGGGTCAGTAAAAGGATCTGGTATACCTCCCGGTTTCCGGTAAAGATAAGATATGCCGCTTGTTTTATTCCTTCCCAGATAAGTTCCATAGCCTATTTCGCATCCGGATAAAATAAGGGCTGGCCGAATTTGTCTATGCCAAACTCTTCTATAATAGCCTGGCCCCTGCTGGAAGTGATAAAGTTAGCAAAAGCCATGGCTCCCTCATAGTTTATATTAACTGACTCAAATTTTTCATAATTTACACAGATTACCCCATAGGGATTAAAAAGCAGGTCATCCCCCTCCACCAGAACTACCAGATCCAGGTTGCTCTCCTGGGCCAGGTATGTGCCCCGGTCGGTTAGGGTATAGGCCTGCTTTTCATTTGCAATCCTTAAGGTTTCCCCCATACCCTGGCCGGATTCCATATACCAGTCCCCCCCAGGATCTATTCCTGCTTTCTCCCAGATTGAAATCTCTTTTGCATGGGTACCGGAATTATCACCCCTGGATATAAATAGGAGCTGGCCATCAGAGATAGCGGCTAAAGCTTTCACTGCTTGTAGCCCCTCTATATTTAAAGGATCAGAGGCAGGGCCAATTATGATAAAGTCATTGTACATAACGTCCTTACGCTCTGTCCCGTAACCCTGCTGGACAAATTCATCCTCTGCCTCTCTTGAGTGCACCAGCAGGATGTCAGCCTCCCCCCTTCTTCCCATGGCAAGGGCCTCTCCGGTTCCCACGGCTACGGGCTTTACTCTATACCCGGTTTCTTCCTCAAAAGGGGGTATAAGCTGGTCCAGCAGCCCGCTGTCATAGGTACTGGTGGTGGTGGCCAGGATAATTTCCTGGTTCTTTGGGCTGCAGGAGGGCAGTAAAATCAAAGAGGAGACTACAAATAGGGAAAGTATGGAGGTTAGTAAAATATAATAAAACCTTTTTTTCATTGTTTTCCTTCCTGCTGCATAAACACTCTCACAACCCATTCGGTATGGAAATTGCGACTGGCTAATAAAAAAGCCAGCAAGGAGCACTTGCTGGCGTATTATCATTCAGCATCAGGTCTCCTTTCCAAATGGGAGGCTAGCCCGTTTCCAGATTAACCCTGCCGCTTAAGCCTCATAGCATAAGAGCCTTAGAAAGCTTAAGTCGGAGACGATATTTAAATTTTTTCAGTTTTAACAGTATTAGCTGCCGATTATAGCAGAATTTGGAAAAAATGAAACCCGGGAGATTAGGTTTGCACCCTTGGTATGGGAGATAAATAGTTGCTATAATAAAATGAAGCCGGCAGCTGGCCTGGGATGGCAGTTTAATCCCGCATATAATAGATAAGAATTTAGACTGCTGCAGGCCTTATAATAAATAACTTATACCCATAGGAAGGTTGGATATGTTAGTAAATTACAATTATCTGTTAAAGGATGCCTTTGAGAGAGATTATGGGGTGGGAGCCATAGAGGTTTGGGATTCTTATACCATAAAGGCTGCAGTTGACTGCGCCCGGGAGGAAAATTCCCCCTCTGCACTTCTGGCCGGCCAGCCTTTTGTGGAGTCTCTGGGGATAGAAAGTTTCGCAAACCTTGCAGTTACCCAGATAAATTCGGTGGAGGTGCCTATCGCACTCTGCCTGGATGAATGCACCGATTTTGATTTTATCATAAACTGCATTAAGGCCGGTTTTTCCTTTGTGATGTTTGACGGCGGAGGAGGAGAGCATATCGGTGAGCAGAAGATAAGCTTTGAGGAAAACGTAAAGATAAGCAGGGAAGTGGCAAAAGTTTCCCATGCGGCAGGCGTAACAGTGGAAGCTTCGCTGGGCCAGATGCCTTTGGCTACGGGAGGCCATTACCGGGAAGAAGAAAGAAAGGGATTGACTGACCCAAAACAGGCACTGGAGTTTGTGTCCAGCACAGGGATAGATATACTTGCACCTTCTATTGGAAACATACATTGCCTTTACAGGGAGAGCTGGCCTGAGCCGGACTGGGAGCTGGGGGAAAGGATAGTTGACAAGATAAGGATACCCTGCGCACTGCACGGGGCGTCAGGGGCAACTGATGATCAGATAAGACGTGCCATATCCATAGGTTTTAGAAAGATAAATATGGGTACCAGGTTTAATGAGATCTACCGGGAGGCCTTAACCGAAGAGATTAAAAAGTGTGAAGGGCTGGGATGTCCCCTTAATGCAAATACTGAAGCATCCAAAGCCTATAAGGCGGAAGTAAAAAGGCTGATGAAGGATGTGTTTATCTCTTCCGGCAAACATGCGCCCAGCGGCAAAAAATACTGGGGCCTTGAAAAGCCGGATATTAAGATGGGTGCTGCCCTGGATGACTATAGCGGGCTGGTAGAAAAAATATCGGCCAGGGTTATAAAAGAATTAGACATTGGTAAATAGATCTAACTGTTTATGGAAAGACAAATTACCGGGGGTAAGTCAGAAAGCATTTGATTGCAGAAGCGGTAGAGGTTAAAGGGAGATGCATAGCTGGTTACAAGGTTGGAGGCAGTTTTTAGATAAACCGTAATGTTTCTATCGATGGCGAAGAGATCTGTTATTTTGCCATATCTTCATTGATGCCTGCACTGCTTGCCCTGCAGCAGGGAAGCGAGCCAAAGGATATAGGCTTGTCCAATGAAGACGGGGTTGCTTACCTTCAGTACTCTGATCCCGGCGAGCCTTATACGCCCGGGGGTACGGTTATCTTTAAAATAAGGGATAAGTTCTGATAAAAGCCCTGGGGTTCTTTTCCAGCCTCCTGCCGTTACATCTATGGCAAACCTATAGCCTGGAACTAATAACTATTGCGTAGTATACCTGCGGACAAAATTATTCAACAGCTAATTATTTTTATATAATAAACAGGTCCCGGAAATATACAGGGGAAAGGGTATGGAAAGTAAAGAGGTAGCCGAGCTTTTTGATGATATTTCTAAAAGCTATGACAGAGCAAACCGCTTGCTGAGCTTTGATGCCGAGCGTTACTGGAGAAAAAGGTTTGCCGGCCTGGTCAGGCGCAGAGACCGGGTACTGCTGGATGCCTGTTGCGGGACCGGCAGCTCCACCTACAGCTTATGGAGAGCCACCGGCAAGAAGGGCAAGGTATACGGGATAGATTTTTCAAAAAAGATGCTGGATATGGCCAGAGAGAAATATGCCTCCCATAAGGAAAGCCTGCTTTTCTTTTTTTCTGATGTTACCAGGCTGGATTTTGGGGATGACTTCTTTGACGTGGTTGCTGTTGCTTTCGGAATCAGGAATATCAATTACAGGGAAGAGGCTCTGGCTGAATTCTACAGGGTGGCAAAGCCGGGAGGCAGACTCATATGTATGGAATTTGGGTTTCCCCGGCAGAGGCTTTTTTCACATGTATACGGCTTTTATCTGGAGCATGTGCTTACCAATATCGGGGGGTTTATCAGCAAGAAGAAGGTTGCTTACCGGCACCTTGCTGAATCTATACGAAGATTTCCCCAGGTGGAGGATTTCAAGAGGCTTTTAGGCCGGTCAGGATGGAAGGATCCTAAAGTGATAAGCCTGAGTTTCGGAATATGCAATATTTATACAGCTTTTAAGGACTAGGCTGGTTTTCAGTAGAGCATAAGCTAAATTGAAAAGCCCGCATACACCAGTTGACACAGTATTTTAACTTGTATAAAATTTATTTTTGCTTTAAAAATAAAAAATAATTATCATAATGCATGATACGGTTGGGTAAAAGTTAAAGTGGCGGTGTAGCTCAGGGGTTAGAGCACACGGTTCATACCCGTGGGGTCATTGGTTCAAATCCAATCACCGCTACCATTATTATTTTAAATCCCATAACAGAAAGGATTTATAAAAATGGCTAAACAAAAATTTGAGCGAACCAAACCGCACGTAAATATCGGAACCATAGGGCACGTGGACCATGG
>JBNJCW010000038.1:0-19277 GCA_051744345.1 Actinomycetota bacterium | reverse complement strand
GAAAGCGAGCCAAGCAATGAGGTTTCAGGTTAAAAAAATAATAAATAACCAGTCCGGCTATACAATAGTGGAAATGCTGTTGGTCCTGATGCTGATGTTTCTGGTTATTGCCGCCATTACCCTAACCTATTTCACGTCAGCCAATTCTTCCAAACTGGTTATAGATACTGCTTCCGCAGAAATGGATGCAAGAACCGCCATGTATTCCGTAAGTAAAGAAATAAGGGAAGCAACCCAGATAACAGAAGCAGATACAGGCAGGATTACATTTACAAGCGATGTCAACAGCGACGAAATTGTTGATGAGGTAAGCTACTACCTCCAATCCCATCAGGAAAGCTTCAGGCTTTATCGGGCAGTGAACGGCCGGGAAAGTTTTTTAGCAGATAATATCATTGATAATAGCCTTTTTTCTTACTTCTCATCCCCGGGAGAAGAGCTGTCTGTTCCTGTAAGGCAGGATGCCCTGGAAGATATCGGGATAGTGGGCATCAGCATAATCATAGACCGGACAGGAGCGCAGAGTGAGAGGACCATGGAACTGGGTACTATGGTTACTTTGAGAAATAAATTATAATTACAAATTATGAAAAAATTGTATAAAAAGGATAATGGAAACATAACCATACTGGTTTTGATAATGGCTATTGTAATAATATTGGGTACCGCCTCCATGATAGCTTTTGTTTTCAGGGATATCGGCTTTACCAAAATTGATGAAGGTAACCTGAGAGCATTAAATTTTGCAGAGGCAGGCATAGCCGATTTCCAGTACAAGGTTAACCGCTATCTTACAGAAGGGCAAGAGCTTCCAGCCAGCGGTTATTCTGAACAGATTAGTGTCTCCGGTGAGGAGGAAGGGAGCTTTACTGTAAATTATGAAGAAATCTATGAGGATGATGTCCTCCAGGGCTATGAGGTTGTATCCAGGGGCACCGATAAAAGCGAATGGCAGAGGACAGTTAAGGTATATTTTTCCCTGGGTGGTTCTTTTAAGTTCGATATATATGACTACATATATTCTTCCCAGTCCATGAATAACGGAACTATAATGGCATCAGGTACAAGCATCATCGGGCCGTTTTTTACCAATGGCACATTAAACCTGAGGGGCGGTGTTTCCTTCCTGGAAGGGCCCCTGTTTGTAAATGGAGATATTATACTGGGAGGTACTTCTTCTATCGGGGAGCAGGGCAGCCCCATCGAGCTTTATCTCGGCGGTGTTTTGGAAAACGCAAACGGCAATACCATTGATCCCCTTAATCCCGGAGGAGAGAATGTATACCTCAGTTCCTTTTCCAGGAATTTAATAGAGCTTCCCATGCTGGTTATTGACCAAGATTATATTAATTCTTTGCTGGGAGATGTCTATGAGGTTAACGGCGATTTAACCATAGCCGATGGAAGCATATCCGAAAGCGGAATGGATGATTATCTTTCTTTTGACTCTGATGGTATCCTCCATATTAGCGGAAATATTCTGGTTAATGGAAATCTTATTCTTGGTTCAGATAAGGGGGCACCCAATGTCATACGTTATGAAGGGAGTGCAAAAATAATAACTACTGGCAATATTTCTGTTTTTTACCAACTGGTTACTAGTGAGCAGACCATTTTCCCCCAGGATTCTCTCCTTTTGCTTATGTCCATGTCTGATATATACCTGGATTTCAAGAAGTCTTTAGGAAAACCGGAAGGTGAATTTGTTGCTATAGCAAACAACAATATGGAACTTGATGAAAATACGGTAATCTGGGGCAGTCTGATTGCAGACCATCTTATTGTAAATAACAACTCTAAAATATATTATATTGAAGGGCTGAGGGAATATCTGCCCGATGACCTGCCCGATTATTCGTTAACCCTTCCGGACACAGTAATAATGGAAACCTGGCAGGAAATTGGAAACCAGTAAAAGGGGTTAGCTTGAATACCTACATAAAAAGGATAAAAAAATTAAAAGAAGCAATGGCCGGAAAGAGTTACGGAACTTTTCTGATATTTAAGCAGGAAAACATATATTACCTTACCGGTTTCAGGGGCAAAGGCTCTGGCAGCATCCTGGTGGTGGGTGATAAAAAGAATTACCTCCTGGTTCACTTCATATACCTTTTGGAAGCAAAAAAAAGCTTAAAGACCGATACAGAAATAGTAGAATACCGCAGGGATAAATACAAAAGCCTTTCACCATTGCTTGATAGTGCAGGAGGCAATAAGCTGGGAGTAGAAGACAGCCTGGCTTACAGTGATTTTAAAAAAATTGATAGTATTTTAAGCAGTAAGGGAAAAAAACTGTCAGCAGAACCCGATATGGTGGAAAAATTAAGGATGATAAAGGACTCAGGTGAGATTGAAAACATAAGGCAGGCCTGTGGTATAACTGATGATGTATACCGGTGGCTTCTGGAGGCAGATACAAGTTTTCTATTTAATTTAACTGAAGCTGAACTGGCCCTGGAGATGGAAAAAAAGATCCTGTCACTGGGGGGAGACGGAAAATCGTTTGATATGGTGGTGGCTAATAAGCAGGGCTCAGCTTTTCCACATTATGTACCCGGTAAAAAGAAAATAGGGCCGGGGGCAGTGCTGGTTGACTTCGGGGTAATGTTTAATAACTACTGCTCTGATATAACCAGGACCTTTTTTGCCGGGTTGAAAAATATTGGCCAATTTAAGAAAATTTATGATATAGTTTTGGAGGCCCAGAACATGGCTGTGGAGAGCTGCAGGGAAGGGATAAGCTCAAAGGAGCTTGACTCGGTTGCCCGGAAATTTATAGAGTCAAAAGGTTTCGGGGATAATTTCGGGCACGGCCTGGGCCATGGCGTGGGCCTGGAGATTCATGAGGCACCGGTGGTAGGCCAGAATTCGGATGAATGCTTGAAAGCGGGAATGGCTGTAACCATTGAACCGGGAATATATGTAGAAGATATGGGGGGAGTAAGGATCGAGGACACTGTACTGGTAGAAAAAGACGGCTGCCAGGTTTTGTTTGGGGCTTCTAAGGATTTTGTAAATAAAAATGGCTAGGGAAGGAAATATTGATGATTACCACCAATGATTTAAAAAAGGGCATGACTGTGGAATATGAGGGCCAGCTGTACAAGGTTCTCTTTTTCCAGCATGTAAAACCGGGCAAGGGGCAGGCTTTTGTAAAGACCAAGCTCAAGAACCTTTTAAGCGGGGCAACCATTGAAAAAACTTTCCGGGCAGGAGAAAAGATTGAGCAGGCAATACTGGATACAAAAAAAATGCAGTACCTATACAAGGACCAGCATTATATTTTCATGGATACCCAGACCTATGAACAGATTCCCTTAAGCCAGAACAGTATTGAGGAAAAAGAAGACTTTTTAAAGGAGAATATGGAGGTTTCAGTGGTATTTTATAAAGGGAAACCTATAGAAGTAGAGCTTCCCATTTTCCTGGAAGCAGAAGTGGTAAAAACCCAGCCAGGCCTTAAGGGAGATACGGTGGGTTCTTCAACCAAGCCTGCAAAAATAGAGACAGGAGCAGATGTACAGGTTCCCCTGTTTATAAATGAAGGAGATATAATTAAAATAGATACCCGCAGCGGAGAATATATAGAGAGGGTAACCAAGTAGACATGATTAAGATATCCAGAAGAAAGAGCAGGGAAGAGGCAATAATTCTATTATACCAGAGTGATTTGATGAAAAAGGATGTAAGGCAGATAATATCCAATGAAACACTCCTGGGTGGACAGATAGATGATTTCACCAGAAAGTTAGCTACAGGCACTTATGAAAACAAGCTGGAAATAGATAAAATTATTGAAGGGGTGGTGAAAAACTGGACCCTGGACAGGATAGCAATCATAGACCGAAATATAATCAGGGTGGCCATCTATGAAATGTATCATCTTGACGATATACCGCTTAAGGTTTCTGTTGATGAGGCAATTGAAATAGCAAAGGATATGGGGCAGAAAGATGATACCCCCAAATTCGTAAATGGCATCCTGGGTAAGATTTATAAAGATATCACCTCCAGAGAATAATTCTGTATGGTCCCATCATATGTACCCTGATTTTTTAGTTAAAGAATTTAACAGTTACCTTGATGAGGTTCTGGCTACTTACAACAAGGTACCAGGCGTTCTCAGGGAAGCCATTTTTTACTGTATAAAAAATGGAGGCAAGAGGCTTAGGCCGGTATTGTGCATGCTTTCTGCCATAAGCTTAAAAAAAGACTACAGGGTGGTAATGCCTACTGCATGCGCAATAGAGTTTATACATACATATTCCCTTATCCATGATGACCTGCCGGCCATAGATAATGACGACCTGAGGAGGGGAAAGCCTTCCTGCCACAAGGCATTCGGCGAAGATATGGCCATACTTACCGGGGATGCCCTGTTTGCGGAATCTTTTCACCTTATAACCCGGAAGCAGATTGCTCCTGCTAAAATAAAGCTTGAGGTTATAGGAGAAATAGCTTCAGCATCAGGGGCTATGGGAATGGTTGCCGGCCAGTTTATAGATGTATATTATTCAGGGAAGAAAATTTCCAGGGATAAATTAAATTATATGCACCGGAACAAAACCGGAAAGCTTATAACCGCTTCCGTAAAATGCGGGGCAATGCTTTCAGGGGCAAACCAGCAACAGATAGATGGGCTTTGTTCTTTTGCTACAAATATTGGCCTGGTTTTCCAGATCACAGATGACATACTGGATATAACTTCCAATTCCAAATGCCTGGGAAAATCTACTGGAAAGGATGCAGCACAGGATAAAAACACATTCCCCAAGATATGGGGGATGGAGGAGTCTAAAAAAATAGCCCGTTTAAAGGTAAAAGAGGCAAAGGATACCATACAGGGGCTGGGGCTGGATACCAAACCTCTGGAAGAAATTGCAAATTTCATACTATCAAGGAAGACTTAAATTACCCAAAAGAAAAAAAAGGTCAAACTTATTGAACTATTGCTTGAAAGGGGACTGGCAAGGGATAGAAAGATAGCCCAGTCTTTGATACTCCAGGGAAGGGTAGTATGTTCCCGCAAGGTACTTGACAAGCCTGGAATGCCGGTGGATGCAGACAAAGAGATAGAGATTATTTCCGGACCGGCCTATGTCTCCCGGGGAGGGCTAAAACTTGAATCAGCCTTTGCTGATTTTAATTTATCCGCAGAAGGGCTAAAAGCCGTAGATGTGGGGTCCTCTACAGGCGGTTTTACCGATTTCCTTTTAAAAAACGGCGCAGAAAAAGTGGCAGCTATTGATGTTGGTTATGGGCAACTTTCATGGAAACTGAGGAATTCTCCCAGGGTTATGGTTATAGAAAGGACCAATATCAGGTACTTTGATTCCAGCATACTGCCCTTTCTTTCTGATTTGACGGTAGCAGACCTCTCTTTTATATCCCTAAGGACCGTTTTTGAAAAATTGCTGGAAATTACCGGCAATGGGGGGATAATACTTTTGCTTTTTAAACCGCAGTTTGAGCTGGAAAGACAAAAGGTGCAGGAAAAAGGCATAATCAGAGATAAACTGCTGCATATAGAGGCATTAGAAGGTTTTATTGGCTTTCTGGACAGTTTTAAGGTAAAAATCAAAGGCCTTACCTTTTCCAGGACCAGGGGGGCAAAAGGCAATATAGAGTACTGGGTTTATCTGATAAAAAATACAAAAGGAAAAGAAAATAATCTTAAATATGGTAAAATGGTTAAGTGTGTGGTAGACAAATCCCATAATTACTTTAAACAGGACAAGGAATAATATGAAAAAAATCGGGATAATATCCAATAACCAGAAAGAAAAGGCTATAAAGATAGCAAAAGATATACATGATTACCTGATTAAAAGAAATTGCCGGGTATTTCTGCTGGCCAAGGATATCCTTCCCGAGAAATACCATCTGGAATCACTGCCGGATGTTGACTTCAGCGCAGAGGCCGACTTTATAATTGCGGTAGGCGGTGACGGTACTTTCCTGAGGGCTTCAAGGTATGCTTTCAGCAGGGAAATACCCATGATGGGTGTAAATCTGGGCAATCTTGGCTTCCTTGCTGAAATCGAGGTCAACCATCTTTATACCGCCCTTGAAAACCTGTTAAAGGACAAGTATGCTATCCAGGAAAGGATGCTTATTGAAGGCAGGATATTCAGGGAGGGTAAACAGGTTAATCCGGACAGTTCCCCTTATTTGGCCTTAAATGAGTTTGTACTGACCAGGTCAATACTGGAAAAGATTATAAAGGTGAATGTCAGGGTTAATGAATTTTCCATAATCAATTTTGCCGCTGACGGGGTGATCGTATCTACCCCTACCGGCTCCACAGCCTACTCCCTGTCCGCAGGGGGACCGGTTATAGAGCCTACCAACAATGTAATTGTTTTGACTCCCATATGCCCGCACACCCTTTATAACCGGAGTTTTGTGCTCAATCCCAAAAGCAGCATTGAAATAAAGATAGATGCTAAAAATGCCAATAATGTGTTGAGCATTGACGGTGTGAAAAGTACGGACAGCATTACGAATGGAGACATATTTAAGGTTAAACGCTCTAATCTCAGGTTAAAATTAATAACTTTTGATGATAATATTTTTTTTAAGATATTTAAGGAAAAATTGCTGGACAGGGAATAGACAAATTTAAATAGCATGTTAAAGGAACTGCAGGTTAAAAATTTCGCCATAATAGATGATGCAGAGCTAAGCTTCAGCAGCGGCTTAAACATCCTCACCGGGGAAACAGGAGCAGGCAAAACCCTTGTGATTGAAGCAATCAACCTTCTTATCGGAGAAAGGGCTGACAGTGCCCTTATAAGGGATGGGGAAGACAGGCTGCTGGTACAGGGTTATTTTGACTTCAGCAATAACCACATGGTAAAACAATACCTGCAGGAAGCCGGGCTGGCCGATGAAAATGATGAGGCTGATGATACAGTACTGGCCCGGGAAGTGAACCGGAAAGGCAAAAACCGCGCATATATAAATGGTATCTTTGTGCAGGTTTCAACCCTAAAAGAACTGGGCAGGCTGTGCATAGACATCCATGGCCAGCATGACCACCAGTACCTGCTGGATGCTAAAAATCACATAAGGATTATTGACAAGTTCGGCAAAGAGCCCCTGCAGAAAGCAAAACAGGAATATTCTAAGGTTCTGCAGGAGTATTCCAGCATGAAGGATGAACTGCACAAGCTAACAGAGCTGCAGGGCAAAAAAGAGGAAAAGCTCAATGATTTAAGGTTCAGTGCTGAAGAGATCGAGGCTTTAAATATTAAGGATGGTGAACAAGAAGAGCTTGAGAATGAAAAGAGGATACTTAAAAATTACGAAAAAATATTCCAGTTATCTTCGGATTCCATAAACATCTTAAAGGCCGAAGATGAAAAACAGGCTTCACTCATCGACCTGGTGGGAGAGGTTAAAAAAAATATTTCCCAGCTGGCTGAAATTGATAAAGATTTTTTAAGATACACAGATGATATCTCTTCTATCTCCGGAGTTTTGGATGACCTGAGCCATTACCTAAACAGCTATATTGCCGATTTCGAATACAGCCCACAGAAACTTGATTATATACAGGAAAGGCTTTACAGGTTTGACGAATTGAAAAAAAAATACGGAATGAATCTTGCCTCCCTAAAAAAATATGCCCTCTCCTTAAGGGAAGAAATAGATAATTTCACAAATATTGACCAGCAGATTGAAAAGTTTAAGGAAAAACTTAAGGCAAAGGAAGAAGAGGTTAAATCCAGGGCCCTAGAATTGAGCAATTCCAGGAAAGATATATCCCAGCAGGTTGAACTTGATGTGGTAAGGGAGCTTAAGGATTTAAGTTTTAAGGATGTGGTATTTAAGATAAACCATGATTACCATTACTCGGAGGAGGGCATAAGTATTAACGGCAAAAAAGTAAGGCTGGCCAGGGAAGGCATCGATGATATTGAATTCATGGTATCCCTAAATATAGGGCAAAAACCCAGGCCGCTTAAAAAAATTGCCTCGGGGGGAGAGGTTTCCAGAATAATGCTTGCCTTAAAATCCATAATCGGCTCCCTTGACTTCATATCCACCATGATATTTGATGAGATAGACGCTGGCATCGGGGGAGCTACCTCATTGATTGTCGGGCAAAAATTGTTTAAAATTTCCAGGGGTTACCAGGTTATCTGCATCACCCACCTGGCGCAGATAGCAGGTTTTGCCGATTCCCATTATTTTATCCAGAAATATGCAGAAAAAGGCAAGACAAAAATAAGGGTAAGCTCACTGGATAACCGGCAGAAGGTAGAGGAGCTGGCCAGGATGCTGAGCGGCATCAAGGACAGCAGTATATCTGTGAAGCATGCTGAAGAGCTTCTGGGAAAGTGCGGGCAGTCAAAGAAACAAATTGGAGAAAGGGTTTAAATTGAATACCAAATTCATATTTGTAACCGGCGGAGTGCTTTCTTCGCTGGGCAAGGGTATATGCGCAGCATCCCTGGGGAGGCTTCTAAAATCAAGGGGTTTTAGCGTAACCATCCAGAAGTTTGACCCCTATATCAATATAGATCCGGGCACCATGAACCCTATACAGCATGGAGAGGTTTTTGTCACTGATGACGGCGGAGAGACTGATCTTGACCTGGGGCATTATGAGAGGTTTATCGACGAGGAGCTTTCCAAATACAATAACTTTACCTCAGGCAAAATCTATAAAACGGTAATCGATAATGAAAGAAAGGGCAAATACCTGGGCTCTACAGTACAGGTAATCCCCCATATCACCGACCAGATTAAGGAAAGCATAATCAGGACCCTTAAAACCAGGATGGTTGATATCCTGATAACGGAAATAGGGGGAACGGTAGGGGATATAGAAAGCCTGCCTTTCCTGGAAGCCATAAGGCAGTTTAAAAAAGATGTAGGCAGGGAAAATGTACTCTATGTACATGTTACCTATGTGCCTTATCTTAAGACCACCGAAGAGCTCAAGACCAAACCTACGCAGCACAGCGTAAAAGAACTCAGGAGCATAGGAATCCAGCCGGATATCATCATATGCAGGAGCGAAATTAAGCTTGATGACGGCCTTAAGGCAAAAATAGCCTTGTTCTGCGATATAGAAAAAGAAGAAACCATTAATGCCGTTGACCTAAAACATATCTATGAGGTGCCCCTTATGCTGCAGGAAGAAAAACTGGACAGCGTAGTGCTGGCCAAACTTCAGCTAAAAGGAAAGGCATCCAACCTCAAGGGCTGGAAAAAAATGGTCGAACATATATACAGCCTTGAAGGGAATATAAGGATTGGCATGGTCGGCAAATACACAGACCTAAAGGATGCCTATATAAGCATAGTGGAAGCACTTAAGCACAGCGGCTACCATTTCAGGAAGAATATAGAGATAGTATGGATAAACTCTGAAGTTCTTAATGACTGCCGGGATACAGGCCAGCTGTCAGAGGTGGACGGTATACTGGTCCCCGGAGGCTTTGGGGTAAGAGGGATTGATGGCAAGATTAATGCCATAAAATGTGCCCGGGAAAATAATATACCTTACCTTGGCATATGCCTGGGAATGCAGTGCGCAGTAACAGAATTTGCCAGGAATGTTTTGGGGCTTTCTGATGCAAACAGCTCAGAATTTGATTCTTCCACCAGTCATCCGGTAATTGATTTGATGGCCGAGCAGAAAGGGATAAGAGAAAAGGGGGGAACAATGAGGCTGGGAAGGTATCCCTGCAGGCTAAGGGCAGGCTCTCTTGCCCATAAAGCATATAAAAAGGAGATGGTTTATGAAAGGCACAGGCACCGTTACGAGCTTAATAACACCTACAGGAAACAACTGGAAGAGGCAGGTATGGCTGTTACCGGCGTATACCCGGAAAAGGACCTGGCAGAGATAATAGAGATTAAAGGCCACCCCTGGTTTGTAGCTGTGCAGTTCCACCCCGAGTTTAGATCGAGGCCCGACCGGCCCCATCCCCTGTTTAAAGATTTTATAGCTGCTGCATACAGTTATTCACAAATAAGGCATTGATTTTATGGGAAGAAAAACAAGGACAATACTCATAACCCTGAATGTCATCTGCCTGTTAATTTTGATCATTTTTGCCCCCCTGGCTATGTATTTATTCAGCATGCCTAGTTACATGTCACTTTATAAGGAGCATAATGTTACAGAAAATATTGCTGAAGATGACCTTGTAAGCATAACCGCCAACCTTATAAGCTTCTTCCAAAATAAAGAAGAGGTACAGAGGTTTGAGCCGGAAGGCGATGCACCTGCTTTTACTGCGGCAGAGAGAAGCCACCTGGAGGATGTAAGGGATGTTACCAATATGCTGCTTTCCCTCTTCTATGCTTCGCTGATACTTTTTGTATTGTTTACCATTCTTCTCTTAAGCCGGGACATGGTTAAGTTTTTTAGGTCTATGGGGGTGGTATTTGTGGCTGCAGCTTCCGGGGTTATGGTTATTTTACTGCTCCTTTATATACTCAGCCGCAATTTCTGGGTATTTTTTGAACAATTCCACCAGGTATTTTTTCCCCAGGGAAATTACATGTTCCCCGGGGATTCGCTGCTTATAACCCTTTTTCCCCTGGGTTTTTTTTACAGCTATTTTTTAAGAATGGTAACAGCATCCGGGGTTATCCTGGCAGTGCTGCTGGTGGTAGGCATAGTGTTTTTAAATATTAATAAGCTAAGAGAATTAAAGGAAACAGGATGGAAAAAATAGATGAAAAAAGGGCTGTGGATACCCTTTTTAAGCTGCTGGAGATCAAGAGCCCTACAAAGAACGAAAAGGAGATTGTAAACCATACAGCCAGGATATTAAAAGACTTGAAGGCAGAAGTAACTGTGGATAACTGCGGCTCCAAATTTGGAAGCAATGCGGGAAACATAATTGCCCTCTACAGAAACCCTCATAGCCGGAAACAGGAGCCTGTTTTTCTAAATGCCCACCTGGATACGGTAACCTTAAACGGTGAGGTGATACCTGCACTTGAAAAAGGAAGGATATTTAACCGGAACAGAAAATGTATCCTGGGCGGTGATGACAAGGTAGCTGTAGCAGCCATTATAGAGGCTTTGAGGACAATAGCTGAATATGATATCCCTACATCCGATATATATATTGTGCTGACCGTTTCCGAGGAAGGGGGAATACACGGGGCCAAACACCTTGATATTGGAGCCGTAAGGGCAGAATACGGGTTTACATTTGATGCTGACGGGGATATTGGCACCATAATAAATAAGGCTCCTTACCAAAACTCATTTTACCTGGATTTTAAAGGAAAAGCAGCCCATGCAGGTATTGAGCCTGAAAAAGGCATTAATGCCATAAACATGGCCTCAGATTATATATCAGGATTAAGGTTTGGTAGGATTGACACAGAGACCACCTGCAATGTAGGCATTATAAAAGGGGGATCGGCAAAGAATGTGGTTGCCGAGCAGGCCAGGGTGGAAATGGAAGCCAGAAGCCTGGATTTAGCAAAACTTGAGCATATTTCGGAAAAATTTCATGGCCAGGCAAAAAAGGTTGAACAGGAGTACAAAGGAAGTATAGAGGTTAAGGTGGCAAGGGAATTTGATGGATTTGAGATATCTGAAGACGAAATCCCTTTTATGGTGGCAAAAAAAGCAATAGAGAACCTGGGCATCAAGGCCGTGGCCAGGGCCAGCGGGGGAGGGAGTGATGTAAATGTATTCAATTCCAGGGGCAAGAAAGCAGTAAACCTTTCAGCAGGAATGGAAAGGGTGCATACAGCAGAGGAATACGTGAAGCTGGACCAGTTTTTGATGCTGATCAGGTTAATTATAGAGATTTGTAAATACAGGATAGGCGGTTAGGGGTATTGATGGATAAAAGATTATATGAACAGAGGATAAGTTCAAAAAAAGTATTTAGCGGAAAGATACTGGGCCTATACTTTGACCAGGTAAGGCTGCCCAATGGAAATACCGCTTCCAGGGAAAAAGTCACCCATCCCGGGGCGGTTGGAATTGTGCCTATAAACAGGGACCGGGAGGTTTATCTGGTAAGACAGTACAGGTATCCTCCAGATAAAATATTAATAGAGATTCCTGCGGGCAAGCTTGATGAGGATGAAGACCCCCGGGACTGTGCGCAAAGAGAGCTTAAGGAAGAAATAGGGGCCGAGGGAGGGGAAATAGTTAACCTGGCTAATTTCTACACCACCCCCGGATTCTGTAATGAACTTCTGCGCATGTATCTGGCCACAGGTTTTAATATGAAAGCAAATAATCTTGATGAAGATGAGTTTTTGCAGGTACTAAAGTTTAACCTGGATGATGCTATTGCTATGATTGGAAAAAGTGAGATAAGGGACGCGAAAACCATAATAGGATTGATGCTGGCAAGGGACTATCTAGATGGAAGGTAGGGAGAAAAAATAGAAGATATTGCTAATTTCCTGGATTATTTGAGATTTGAAAGGCAGCTTAGCAAGAATACATTAATGTCATATACCAGGGATATTGAAAAATATTTTGCTTTTCTGGATAACCATAAGATCGATTACCTTAAAATAGACCATCAGCAGATACTGGAATTTTTCAAGTGGCTCAATATAACCCAGAGTGCAAGCTCGGTGTCCAGGATACTCTCTTGCCTGAGAAATTTCTATAAATTCCTTATAAGGGAAGAAAAAATAAGCCATAATCCATTTGCTGATATCAGAAACCCAAAAACGCCGAGAAAGCTTTTAGAGGTTTTAAGCGAAGCTGAGGTTGAGAAGTTCTTAGACAGCATCCCCCAGTCCACCGAGTTTGATTTGAGGGATAAAGCCATGTTTGAGCTGCTTTATTCCTGCGGTCTCAGGGTAAGCGAGATTGTGGGGCTGAAAATGGTAAACGTTGACCTGGAAGAAGGCCTGCTGGTGTTTATAGGCAAAGGAGACAAGGAAAGGATCACTCCCATTGGGGATAAGGCTATGGATGCCCTTAAAAAATATATTTTTAATGCCAGGCATAAGATAGAAAAGGCAAGGCAGGAGTATGTTTTCTTAAACAGGTTTGGCAGAAGGATTTCCCGGCAGGGTTTCTGGAAAATCATGAAAAAATATGCCAGGAGACTGGGGCTGGGTAAAAAGCTATACCCCCATATTTTCAGGCACAGCTTTGCTACCCACATGCTGGAAAGGGGAGCAGATATACGTACCGTACAGGAGCTACTGGGACATAGCAGCATCTCTACCACTGAGATCTATACCACGGTTACCAAAAAACATCTAAAGGATACCTATTTCAGGTACCACCCGAGGGAAAAATAAAGGCAGATAGGCTTTTTAAAAAAAGGTTATACGAATATATGCCGAAGCGGTGAAATGATATTTGTGTTTTGCAAATCTAAAAGATTTTGATAAGCTAATAGGTCATAGAAATTGATTTAAGATTACCCAGTAAGGGAAAGAAAGTGAAGATATTTAATGGCAAATTTAGCTAATGCTTTTGTTGATTTTTTAAGGCAGCTTGTTACCTGGGCACCTGGGCTCCTGATAGGAGTTATTATGCATGAATATGCCCATGGTTATGCCGCATACAGGCAGGGGGACCCTACCGCAAAAAACATGGGAAGGCTTACGCTTAATCCGGCAGCACATATTGACATTTTTGGCACCATACTGCTTCCGCTCCTGTTGATGCTTCTTGGCTCAAATATCATTTTTGGCTATGCAAAACCTGTTCCCATAAACCCTTCCTACTTCAGGGACTTCAGGAAAGGTATGAGGTTTACCTCACTGGCAGGGATTGTGACCAATCTTTTAATTGCCTTTGGGCTGGGAACTGTTTTCGGTTTATATGTCTGGTTAACCAGAAACATTGACTCTGCCATTCTCCTTTTTATATCCAATATATTTATTTTTGCCATCTACATAAATATATTTCTGGCTGTATTCAACCTGATTCCCATACCCCCGCTGGACGGATCAAAGGTTCTGGCATCTTTTTTGCCAAATGAGGCAATGTATAAATTCTTGAGCCTGGAGAGGTTTGGGTTTATATTTATTTTTGTAATACTATTTTTGGGAGGAAGGTTTTTCTGGAGTGTAATATCTCCGGTAGTGGCCTTTATTTACAATATTTGCCTGTGGTGGCAATATTTAATTTAAACAGACAGGGAGTAAACATGGGAAAATTAAAAATGCTTACCGGCTTCAGGCCCACCGGAAAACTTCATCTTGGCCATTTACACGGCAATATCATGAATATGATCGAACATCAGCATGAATATGAAAACTTTTTCTTTTTGGTTGACTGGCATGCCCTGTCTACTGAATACCAGAATCCCAAACATATAAAGAAAAACTTAATAGAATGCGTAATTGACCTTATTGCCCTGGGAGTAGATCCGGAAAAGACACACCTTTACCGGCAGTCAGACATACCGGAGATTACAGAGCTGACCCTTTATTTTTCCATGATTACGCCACTTCCCTGGCTGGAGAGATGCCCGACCTATAAAGAGCAAATAAACCAGCTCAAGTCCAAAGATTTATCTACCCTGGGTTTCCTTTCATACCCGGTGCTCATGGCTGCAGATATATTGATAGTCAATGCAGATATAATACCGGTGGGGGAGGACCAGCTGCCCCATCTGGAGATAACCAGGGAAATTGCCAGGCGTTTTAATTACCTTTACGGGGACTTTTTCAAGGAGCCCCGGGCTATGCTTTCCCAGTCCAGAAGAGTTGTAGGAACTGACGGCAGAAAGATGTCTAAAAGCTACGGGAATGCAATTTTTTTAACCGACAGCCATGATGTAATAAGAAAAAAAACAAGGATGATGATAACCGATCCCCAGAGGGTAAGGCTTAAGGACTCCGGGCATCCCGAGGTTTGCAATATATTTGATTTTTACAAGATATACAGGAAACAGGATCTTGGCCATATAGAGCAGAGGTGCAGGCAGGCACAGATAGGCTGTACAAAATGCAAGGATGAATTGGCTGATATTATTTATGATAACTTAAGGGATTTTCAGGCCAGGAGAAGCGAGCTTGAAAAGGATATGAAAAAAATATACCGCATACTGGATAAAGGAAAGCAGCAGGTCAGAGGTGTTGCAGGAAAAACCATCAAATCGGTTAGGGAAAAGATAGGAATTGACTGAGAGCCGGGAAGAGTATCTGATAGAATATGATAAATACAGGGGCCCTATTAAGGTTTTGCTGGAGCTGGTGCAATCAAAAAAGGCTGATATATACCAGATTAGCTTAAATGAAGTTATTTCCGGCTTTCTGGAATTCATAAAAAGGAGCAGGACTGTAACCATAGATACCATTTCAAGTTTTATCTGGACGGCATCAATTTTGCTGGAAATTAAATCCCGCTCCCTCCTTCCTTCCAAGAAGAAAGAGGTGCAGGAGGAGGAGCCGGATGAGGCAATTTTAAGGCGGAGGGAAAAGGAATACAGGGTTTTTAAAAAAATTTCTTCTTTTCTCCAAAAGGCCATGGAGACAGAAGAATTGTTTCTGGTAAGGGAAGCGCCTTTAGAGAAAGAGTTCATGGATACTATGCCTGATTTCTTAGAGGGCATAAACAGCTATGGTTTATCCAGGCTGGCAGCCAGGGTGCTTAAGGGCCAGCCGGAACAGATGAACCTGGGGATTGTTTACAATCACCGTAATATCAGGTCCATTTATGACGAGATGGAGAGGGTCAAACAGAAACTTGAGACTAACACAAAAATGACCTTCAGGGATTTAACTGTTGAATATGAACAGATTATAGACATAATTATTTGCTTTCTGTCTATCCTTGAATTATATAAAAATGAGGAGATAGAGATAGTTCAGTTTGAAAACTTTGGCAGTATCACAGTAAAGAAGATGGAAGAAAATGGACAAAGACTACAATAAAGATAACGGTTTATTTGAGCCGGATAACAGCTGGGCAAGGCCCTGCATAGAGGGTATACTCTTTATTTCTGAAAAACCTGTCACCATAAAAGAGATAGCGGAAGCCCTTGATATAGGACCAAAAAAAATAGAAGGTATCATATCCAACCTCCAGCAGGAATACATTGATTCAAACCGCGGCTTTGTCATAAGGAAGGTTGCCGGGGGATACCGTTTTTACTCCAATCCCGCCATAAGCGAGAACATAAAGGGTTTTGTCAAATCAAATATAAGGTCTTACCTGTCCCAGGCTGCTCTTGAAACCCTGGCTATTGTGGCTTACAGGCAACCTGTCACCAGAACACAGATTGCCGAGATTAGGGGGGTTAGAACCGATAGTGTGGTAATAACCCTGGTAGAGAAAGGCCTGCTAAAAGAAGCAGGGAAACTGAAAGAACCGGGAAATCCCATCATTTACAAAACCACCGACCGTTTCCTCGAACTGCTGGGAATAAACAGCCTGGACCAATTGCCACCTCTTGAAAACATTGATGATGAGCAGGACTAGAATTTCCAAATATCTGGCAGAATGCGGTCTGGGGTCACGCAGAAAATGTGAAAAACTTGTCCAGCAGGGAAAAGTAGAGGTTAACGGGGCTGCCATAAAAGATCTGTCCTACAAAGTGTTACCGGAAGATACGGTAATCTGTTTGGGTAAAAAAATAGAGCCGCAGCCAAAAATTGTGATTGCCCTGAATAAGCCTCCAGGTTACCTTTCTACTGTAAAGGATAAATTCGGCCGCAGGAAAGTGACTGACCTCGTGGAAAAAGATATACGGCTTTTCCCTGTAGGCAGACTGGATTATAACTCCAGGGGACTGCTTATACTGACCAATGACGGAGAACTGGCTTACAGGCTTACCCATCCTAAATTCATGATACCCAAAACTTATAAGGTAAAGGTGGCAGGCTGGCTGAAAGATAAAGATATTGACAGATTAAGGCGGGGAGTGGAGATAGAAGAAATTAAAGCAGCCATAGCGTCTGTAAAAATAACAGGCAGAACTTCCAGCTTCTCAAATATTACCATGCAATTACTGGAAGGAAGAAAGAGGATAATAAGAAGGGTGCTTAAAAAATTAGGCTATGAGGTTATAGACCTGCAAAGGGTAAAAATAGGTAATTTTGAGTTAAAGGGCCTAAAAGAAGGACAATACAAGGTTTTAAATAAGAAGCAGATAGGAGACCTAAACTCAAGCCTGGCTTAAATTACATGGCCTACCTTGTTGATCCAAGATATCCTTAGTATCAAGTACCCCCTTTATATTATAAGCTCTCCGTATGGCCTTTCCCGCGATCGCTTTTATGGCATTTATTAGCCCTGGGTGTACCGGGAACCTGTTTTATGCTCTTTTCGAAAGGTAGCATTATTTAAATAAATATTTTTTAATTATTGCCCATGCAGAACTTTTATCCTTTTTTTTGTCAACTTAAGTTACAGGAAAACATAACCGGTTCTTGGCTTTTAAAATTCTCTACATATCAATGCTGGGCCCGTAAGCAACTCCCCAGATGCCTGGGCCGGTATGGGCGCTTATTACTGTGGTTATTTCTGAGAGAATTATGTTTTTTATGGGCAGTTTTTTTTGGCTCTCGAACACCTTTTTGAGGTAAAGGGCCCGCTCTTTTTCCTGGCCGTAGAATATCCCTATATTCCAGTTGAAGTTACCGCTTAGGTGGCGTATGGTCTGCTTGTGCAGTTCCTCTATGGCATTATTCTTATTCTTAAGCAGCCTCTTAAGGTATATCTTCCCGCTGCTGTTAACAGATACTACCGGTTTAAATATGAGGGCCTTGGATAATAGATTACCCAGGAAAGGGGTTCTTCCGCTCCTGAGGACATACTTGAAATTTTCTATAGCTGCAAAAAAACTTGTTTTTTCTATAAGAAAGGCAATCGCCTGGTCAACTTTTTCCTCTCCAACCCCCATGTGGGCAAGTTTTGCTGCCTCCAGTACTATAAGGCCCAGGCTGATGGTTACATTCTTTGGGTCAATCACCTTTATCTTTTCATCAGGAAAATTTCTTTTGGCAATCATGGCCGAGTTTATGGTGCTGGAAAGCTTTGAGCTTAAGTTTATGCTGTAGATTTTTTCAATGCCGCCTCTGTTTAATGCCTCTGAATATGCTTTGGTAAAATCCCCTACGGAAGGACCGGAGGTATGTATTTTCAGGCCGCTTTCCAGTGCTTGGTAAACCTGCTGGTTGGTAATGTCTTCGCCTTCCTTGTAAGTTTTGCCACCAAAACTTATATACATGGGCATAACCGTAATACCGTATCTGGCAGCCATATCCTGCGGGATGTCTGAGGAACTGTCTGTTATTATTGCAATTTTTCCCATGCTTTTAAGGTTGTTTCCTGTTTTTTTATATTACCAGAAATCTTTTAAATAAAAAGCACTTATTGGTAAAATTAGAATCAAACTGGTATCTTAAATCTTAAAGGATAAAAGGGTATGATTAAACTGATAGCCACCGATGTTGACGGCACGCTTATGGATGATAGTTATAAGGTAAGCGAATTTAATATAAGAGCGCTTTCCGACTGCAGGACTAAAGGCATAGGCATAGTTTTGGCTACAGGAAAACTCATTTATTCACTTATGCCCATAATTAATAGACTGGGACTTGATTTGCCCCAGATAACCGGCAGCGGTGCAACCATTATTGACTCTAAAATGAATGTATATGCTGCATGCACCATTAAGCCGTCTGTTTACCTGAAATTAATCCGTTCTATTAAGGCCGGGGGATGTGCCCCCCTGGTTTCAGTTTCTGGCAATACCATGCATTATGAGCAGTTTTTACCTGTGGTTGCTTATATAGGAAAAACCGGTGAAAAAATTTTTCCTGCGGATAACCTTGAACATGATAAATTTAAAAATAATGCCATAGCCATCAGCGTGCTGTATAAACAGGGCGGCCTGGACAGGGAGATAAGCAGCATGTTCGGTCCCCGGCAGATAAGAATCACCAAACCCTGGAAACGGTTTATGCATATCCTTGCTCCAGAAATATCCAAAGGGGATGCGCTTCTAAAGATTATGCAAAAGGCCGGGCTCAAGAAGGAAGAGGTCGCTGCTTTTGGTGATAACATAAATGACATCAGCATGTTTGAGGTGGCAGGGCTTAAGATAGCGGTTGAGAATGCACATAAAGATTTAGCCAGGCTGGCAGATGTCATCACCCGTAAAAATAGCGACAGCGGGGTAGGCAAGGCAATATATGAATATATTTTAAACAGCACTGGCTAAAAAAAGACGGCTGTGCCTTTTTGGTTTGAAATAATTTCTGAGGGAGGATTTAACAGTTGTTAAATAACTACCAAAATCTATTAAAAATAACCAGAAAAGACTTAACTTTTATTGAATAATGTATTGTAATAT
>JBNJCW010000037.1:0-19359 GCA_051744345.1 Actinomycetota bacterium | reverse complement strand
ATCTGAAGTAGTATAAACAGTATCATTTTCGGTAATCATGACTCCCCCGAATGTGTTAACAAGACCTTCGGGCAGGCACTCCCATTCATATATATGGGTGACAAGATCCTGGACTACTTCTTCTGTAAAATCGTCCCCGCTTACATCTGTAATTGTATGGGTCTGCACCCAGGAGCGTGTGCCGGTAACCTGATATGTATATGAAGCTCCCGGAGCTGCCGGATAATAGGAGTTATAGCACAATCCGGCTGCATCCCGGCTCAGGGGCTGCATATCAGGGTCTTTTCCCTCTTCTGCAAGATCAGCACCATTACCATTTTCCCCATCTTCTCCTGTACCGGGACCTACCGGAGATACGTCAGCATCAATATCAACACCGGCACATATAACATTGCTGGGGCTGCTTTCAATATCACCATCATAAATAGCGGTTACATAGAAACAATAATCTTTTTCTCCTATTATATGCATATGGTTTGTATCAGCAGTTCTTACTACCTCTTCTGCATTTTGGTCCAGTAAATCTCGGTCTATCTCTTCCTTATTTTCGAACCCTATGCCTTTGACTGCCCCCGCATCGAATTTATACACCACATACTGGATAACATTAGGCTCTGTATCAAGTGCTTCCCAGGCAAGATTGGCCGCCCTGTCCGCTCCGCTTCCGCTAAATTCTTCAATATGAAGACCCTGGGGCGGAGGATACTCAGCTTCATCAACGCCTGCAGCCTGCCTGCAGGAGGAAATAAAAAAAATAAGACTCAATATAAGAAGCATAATGGTAATTTTGCTCAAATATCTTTTATGCCGTACTTTAATATTTTTTCTTTTTTTCATTTTTCTCCTTTTTTCTTATTTTATTTTACCGGTTGTTATCGCAGTAAAATAATTATTTTTTTGATGCCTTATTTGCGGACGCGAAACCCAAGTAAGTGTACGCCTGTACAGAAAGAGAACAGAAACTAAGTTTTTGAAGGCACTGTAACAGGCAAAATATGGGGTATATTATATCCGGTAACCAAATTATTTCAAGCCATCCGCCGGATTACTAAATGGTAACAGAAATGATACATGATTGGGTATTTAAGTAAAATTGGACAAAATATTGGCTTATTCTAGCCCCAGTTTCCTTCCTAAAACAGCCGGCACAGGATATCATTTTAAATGATACTGCTTCTCAAAGGTTATCTTTCGCATGTACTATGTACCCATAATTTTCTAAAGGAATAAATTCCCCATTCAAGGGCTTGCAGGCAAGCAATGACACTTGTTGTCTATCATGTGTTAGTACAAAATTCGCCATCTTTTGTGACAATGAAAAATCCTTATACAGTGAGGTTTTTCCCAATACATGGGGCCTTAAACCGGCCCTATTATTCGAAAATCGTAGGTTCAAATCCTATCCCCGCTACCATTTTTTATTTCCCATAATCTTTTAATTCAATTCATGCGGCAGGTGAATAATATTTTACTCAAGGAAAAAGCAAAGGCTGCAAGCCTAAAAACCTGCAATCGCAAATACCCTTGGCAGGCCATAGTTATTTTAAGCAGGAACGTTTATTCAAACTGGGCAAAAGTAATTATAAAGCCGTTACAGTCACGGATAAGGAATTCCTTCATCTTGTAGGGGGTTTCATGAAGGGGGCGCACCACCTCTACCCGGTCCTTTATCCAGTCAAAAAAGACATCAATCCTGTCTATTTCTATGTATATGATAACATTGCTCCCATGGTTTTTGAGCATAAACTCAGGAACCTTGTCTTCGAGGCTTTCCTTTGACTGGAACATGATTTCCACATCTTCGCAGCGCATAAGGGCCCAGTCTATCTTGCCGTCTTTTGGGTCGGTAGTTATTAACTCGAAACAGCCGAGAATATCCTGGTAAAACTCTATTGTTTTACTCACATCATCTACCACCAGGTTGGGAGTAAGTTTCTTAAGCATTACTGTAGGCCTCCTAAATCTCTACTTAACTTAATGAATCATACAATATGCTAAAAGGTTTGTACATATCTATTTAAAGGAAGGAAAATTTATTACAATAATTAAGCATATTTTGTTATAATCTTCTAAAAATATTTAGCAAACAGCAGCCATAAGTATTTTAAAGGAGTAAGATGCGGATTGCAGATCTGCCAAAATATGAGTTAAGGCCTGAAGAGAATAAGAAGGTTGACCAGATAATTTCCAGATATAAAGACAGAAAAGGCGCTGTAATACCAGTACTTCAAGAGATACAGAAAAGTATAGGTTTCCTTCCCATAGATGTCCAGAAAAAGGTAGCCAGCCGGCTCATGGTTCCGGATAAGGAAGTGTACGGGGTGGCTACATTTTATTCATTTTTTTCCCTGATACCCAGGGGCAAGAACAACATAAGGGTATGCATGGGAACCGCTTGTTTCGTTAAGGGCGGGAAGAAGATTGTAGACAATATACAGAAAAAACTGAAAATAAAACCTGGCCAGACTACCCCGGACAGGAAATATTCGCTGCAGGTAAACAGGTGCCTGGGAGCTTGCGGCCTGGCACCTATAATAGTGATCAATGATAAAATTTATCAGAAAGTAAATCCGGAAGAAGTAATGGATATAATTTATACCCATGAAGAAAAAGTGAAAGGTTAGATGGTTTTGGCAGCTAATCCAAAGAAGATTACAGGATTAAAGGACCTTGAGAGCATCAAAAAGAGGGTCGAAAAAGAGGGCGTGCTGGATGCGGGCAATTGCCGGTTCAGGGTTACGGTCCACCTGGGTACCTGCGGGATAGCCTCGGGGGCGGAAGAGATAAGGGATGCGGTTTTAGCGGAGATAAAAAAAAGGAAGCTAAAGAATGTAGATTTTAGCACTTCCGGCTGTGTAGGGTTTTGCGCCCTTGAGCCCATGATTACCGTGGAAAGTTACAACCGGGGACCCGCAACCTATTATAATCTTGACCATGATAAGGTAAAAGAGGTATTTGATACCCACATACAGAAAAACCAGGCAGTTTCAAGCCTGGACCCTATTACTGATGAGTCAGAGCTTTCCAATTTCTATAAATTCCAGGAATCCAGGGTGCTGAGAAACCGGGGAAAGATTGACCCCTTTAAAATAGATGATTATATTGCCAGAAACGGCTATTTTGCCCTGGCAAAAGCAATAGGGTTTGAGGAAAGCACAAAAATAGTTGAAATTATAAGTGATTCAGGATTGAGGGGCAGGGGCGGAGCCGGCTTTCCTACCGGAAAAAAGTGGGAGTTTTGCCGGAGGGCAAAGTCCAGTGACGGAACCAAATATATTGTTTGCAATGGTGATGAAGGCGATCCTGGAGCTTTTATGGACAGAAACATCCTGGAATCAGACCCCCATGCCATACTGGAAGGAATGATTATAGCCGGGCTGGCTATCGGGTCTGCCAAGGGCTATATATATGTAAGGGCGGAGTATCCTCTGGCGGTTAAGACCCTTGAGGCAGCCATAGCACAGGCCAGGGAATACGGCCTTCTGGGAGAAGACATGCTGGGAAGCGGATACAGTTTTGATATTGAAATATACGAGGGTGCCGGCGCATTTGTCTGCGGCGAGGAAACTGCGCTTCTTAAATCCATAGAGGGCCAGAGGGGAATGCCCCGGCCAAAACCTCCTTTTCCTGCAAATGAAGGCCTTTACGGGAAGCCTACCTGCATTAACAATGTGGAAACATTCGCCAATGTGCCCCAGATAATACTTAACGGGGCGAAGTGGTTTAACAGCCTGGGCACCTCCAGCAGCAAGGGCACCAAAATATTTGCCCTGGCGGGGGCGGTTAGGAATGTGGGGCTGGTTGAGGTTCCCATGGGCATAACCCTGAGGGATGTTGTTTACAAGATTGGCGGAGGCATAGTTGATGACAAGGCATTTAAAGCTGTTCAGATGGGAGGCCCGTCAGGGGGCTGCATACCTGAAGAATACCTGGATATTCCCATAGATTACGAGAAAGTTCAGGAAGCGGGTTCCATTATGGGTTCCGGAGGGATGATAGTAATTGATGAAGATACGTGTATGGCCAATCTGGCCAGGTATTTTATGGATTTTATACAGGATGAATCCTGTGGGCAGTGCGTACCGTGCAGGATTGGAACCAGGAGGATGCTTGAAATCCTGGAAAGGATTACCAAGGGGAAGGGAGAAGATGGAGACCTGCAGAAACTGGAGCGGCTGGGTGCCGTAATCAAGGAATCTTCACTCTGCGGTTTGGGCAAGACCGCTCCCAATCCAGTGCTCAGCAATTTAAAATATTTCAGGGAAGAATTTGAAGAGCATATCACAACCAGGAAATCCTGTGAGAGGCTTCATGCCAAAGCAAAGGTTAAGAGAGTATAAACTTTAAACATTTTGGGGGCAGAGGTGACTGAAACTTTAACCGGTAAATCCAGCAGAAAAAATGAACAGCAAGAAGGCAAAATAAAGGCTTATGTCAACGGCAGGGCAGTATATGCCCCGGAGGGAAGCACAGTGCTTGAAGCCTGCCTTGCCAATAATATTTTTATCCCCCACCTCTGTTACGATGCAAGGTTAAAGCCCCAGGGGGCATGCAGGCTATGCCTGGTAGAGGTGGAGGGCAGAGGGGAAGCTGTTGCTTCCTGTGTTACCAAACTGGAAGAGGGGATGAAGGTAAAGACCTCCACACCCCACATAAATGAACTGGTAAGGGTAAATCTTGAGCTAATAATTTCAGATCATCCCATGGATTGCATGACCTGTGAGTCCTGCGGAAACTGCATGCTTCAGGACCTGGCATATATGTATGAATTAAAGGATATTGAATACACCGGAAAAGTGCATGAGAAGAAGGTGTTCCAGGACAATCCCTTTATATACCGGGATAATGAGAAGTGTATTCTGTGCGGCAGGTGCGTAAGGATGTGTGACGGGATTGTGGGCGCTAACGCCATTGGCTATGCAGGAAGGGGTTTTGAATGTGAAATTATTCCTGCTTTTGAGCAGTCCTTAAAGGATACCGGTTGTGTGTTCTGCAGCAACTGCATATCCACCTGCCCGGTGGGAGCACTGGCATCCAAGCCGTACACCAGGACAGCCAGGGTGTGGGAAATTTCCAAGACGGAAACGGTTTGCCCTTACTGCGGGGTAGGCTGCGTGCTGAACCTTTATGTAAAAAATAACCGCATAGTTAATGTTTTTTCTGATGTAGGCAAAAATACCAATAAGGGAAACCTCTGCGTTAAAGGTAAGTTCGGCCTTGATTTTGTGAAAAGCAATAAAAGGCTTACCCAGCCAATGTTAAGGTCCAAAGGAGATAAATTCAGGAAAACCACCTGGGATAAGGCTATAAGAACCGTATCTGATAAGCTCAATGACATAAAGCAGAAACACGGCCCTGATTCCATTGCTTTCCTTAGCAGTGCAAAATGCACCAATGAGGAGAATTTCTTAATGTCCAAATTAGCCCGTGCGGCTGTAGGCACCAACAATATAGACCATTGTGCAAGGCTCTGCCACGCTTCTACCGTAAGCGGGCTGATACCTACATTCGGTAGCGGAGCTATGACCAATTCAATAGATGACATAAAGGATGCCGATGTGGCTATCCTTATCGGCACCAATACCACAGAGGCGCATCCGGTTATAGGGTATGAGCTTATAAGGTGCGTGCAGGAGGAGGGATTGAAACTTATAGTAATTGATCCCCGCAATATACCTATTACCAAATATGCGGCAATCCACCTCAGGCAGAAACCGGGGACAGATATAGCTGTGCTTCTGGGGATGATGAACGCTATTTACAAAAATAACCTGCATGACAGGTCCTTTATAGAGGAGAGGACAGAAGGATTTGCGGATTTCAGGGAATGTTTTAAAGGCTATTCTCCCGGCAAAACTTCAGAGATCTCGGGAGTGGATGCCAAAGACCTGGTCAAGGCTGCAAAACTTTACGGTTCTGCAGGCAACGCCTTGATTTTTTATGCCATGGGAATCACCCAGCATACCTGCGGAACAAATAATGTGATAGCCATAGCAGACCTGGCTATGATGACCGGAAATATAGGCAGAAGGGGTGCAGGAGTAAATCCATTAAGGGGCCAGAACAATGTGCAGGGGGCCTGTGATATGGGTGCCCTTCCGGGCCTGCTCAGCGGCTACCAGGGAGTAGGGATAGATAATATAAGGTGGAGGTTTGAAAAGAACTGGGCAAAAAAACTCCCTACCGGAGACGGGCTTACGGTAACCGAAATAATCGAGGGCGCAAGGCAGGGAAAGATCAAGGCCATATATATAATGGGGGAAAATCCCATGCTCAGCGATCCTGACATACTGCATGTGGCCCAGGCATTAAAGAAACTGGAGTTTCTGGTTGTGCAGGATATATTTATGACCGAAACAGCAGAATTTGCGGATGTAGTGCTTCCGGGGGTCTGTTTTGCTGAAAAAGATGGGACCTTTACCAATACGGAAAGAAGGGTGCAGAGGGTAAGAAAGGCCGTAGAGCCGCCGGGCCAAGCCATGGATGACTGGAAGATTATATGTGATATCTCCTCTGCCCTGGGGTATCCCATGGAGTATTCGGATCCTTCAGAGATAATGGACGAAATAGCAGGCCTTACCCCATTATATGGGGGCATAAGCTACAGACGGCTTGAAGAGGAGTCGCTGCAGTGGCCCTGCAGGCAGTATACAGACCCTGGCACCAGCATACTGCATGCCAAATCTTTTACCAAAGGGAAGGGAAACTTTATCCCCGTTTCCCACACACCTCCCGCGGAAGAGCCGGATGAGGACTATCCTCTTATCCTTACTACCGGCAGGGTACTCTACCAGTTCCATACCAGGACCATGACCGGCAAGGCAGAGGGGCTGAATGAAATAGCTCCCATGAACCTGGTGCATATTAATACAGAGGATGCTTCCAGGCTGGGCCTGGAGGATGGTGACCGGATTATAGTGGAGTCAAGGAGGGGCTCCATAGAGGCCAATGCCTTAGTTGATTCCAGGATCAAGGAAGGGGTAGTATTTTCTCCATTCCATTATGCCGATTCTCCAGCCAATAAACTGACCAATCCTGCGGTGGACCCCAAGGCAAAAATACCCGAATACAAGGCTTGCGCGGTCAGGGTAAAAAAAGCAGAATGAAAAGCAGCAGCTTAAAACCCGGCCTTGGAGTAGATATGATAAAGTTTTCACGGTCCGGGAATAGAAAAAAGATGTCCGATACCATCCCTGCCGAGCTCCTGTTGGAAATAATATTAAACGGAAGCAGGGTATGTACCATTTCATGCCTGCCCCTGGACCTTGTAATGCTTGGTGTCGGTTACCTGATAAACCACGGTTATGTTAAAGATTTCAGCAGCCTGAACCTGGTGAGGGAATGCGGGCAGGCAGCAAAGGAAGGTATTCTCTCTGCAAGGATAGAAGCTTTAACCGGCCAAAAAGAGGCACCTAAAATAAGGGAGGCAGGATTTATACCTTCCGGCTGCGGAAGCATCGATGATT
Source organism: Actinomycetota bacterium (assembly GCA_051744345.1). Taxonomy (GTDB): domain Bacteria; phylum Actinomycetota; class Humimicrobiia; order Humimicrobiales; family Humimicrobiaceae; genus Halolacustris. Next base: position 11,893 of record JBNJCW010000037.1, on the reverse strand, counting down.
TTGTTTTGCAGAAGAAGTTAAAAAAAATTAAGCCGGGACTGCAGGTGTCTGCTTCAACCCTGCTGGAGCTTAATTTAAAGGCCCTGGAGAGCCAGCAGCTTAAAAAACAGTTCGGCGGGCTTCACAGCGCAGCCCTGTTTGATTTTGGCGGCCGGCTGCTTATCAGCTGCGAGGACATTGGCAGGCATAATTGCATAGATAAGGTTGCAGGCCACATGTATATCAACCATATAGGTGCAGAAGATAAAATCATCTTTACCACCGGCAGGCTAAGCCTGGATGCAATCTATAAGTTAAGCAGGGTAAAAGTTCCGGTGGCGGTAACCAATTCTTCGGTAACCCACAGTGCGGTAAAACTGGCAGAAAAAATAAATATGGCTGTGGCAGGGTATGCCCGGGGAGGCAGGTTTAACCTGTACTGCGGACAGGAAAGAATAGGCAAATGAATGTCTCAGGGCTGCTGCTTGCGGGGGGAAAGAGCACCAGGTTTGGTTTCAGCAAACTAAAAATAAGGGTCGGGCCCCTTCCGCTGGCTGCAGACCAGATTTTAAAGTTAAGTTTTTTCTGCACAGAGGTTATAGTGAGCACCTCTGAAGGCGAACACAGCCGGGTATCTGGTGAGTTAAGCAGGGTTGGCCGATTTTTCAGACAGATGGAGGCTGGAGAGTTTCCTGAAGAGTTTCCTTTGCTGCCGGACATAAGGGTGATAGAGGATAAAAGGGTTTCTATGCCCGGCGGCAATAAAAGCACGGGCAGGGGGCCCATAGCGGGCATATACTCCGGGCTGAAAGAAATAAGTGGTGATTATGCCCTTGTTCTTGCTGCAGACATGCCCCTGGTATCCTACAGGCTGATGGAAATGCTTGTATCCGAAGCAGGGGAAGGTTTAAAAGATGCATATATCATAAGGACTAAAAAAGGTTATGAGGTACTGTGCGGCCTGTATTCAAAAAGGTGCCTGGGGGTTTTAAAGGACAGTATTTCCCGGGGCAGATACAAGGTGTCGGATTGTTTCAGCAGGCTGGATATAAAATTAATTGGTGAAGAGGCGCTTAGCCGCTATGGGGTAGACAGCTTGAATTTTTTGAATATCAACACCAGGCAGGACTTTCAGAGGTTTAAGGGAATATGGGAAACATACAGGCCCGAAGAAGGTGATATGAGCGGTTTTAGAAAAAGGTGGGCCTATTTTTTTTTCCGGTAAAGCAAAGACGGCTAAAACTTTTTTTGCTTTTCTATTATAATAAGCTAACTATGTTTCTGAGGGTAAAAAAACTTATTGCCGGGCTGTGGCCGTTTATAGTAATTTTTTTTATTTTATGTGCGGGCCTTACCTCGTGCACACAGATAGAAGAAATAAGGGCAGGCATAACCAGCAGGTTTTCCGGCGAGAAGGAGCTTGACAGCGCCCTGGCGGTGGCAGAGGAGTTTTTTGAAGCTGTAATGGATGAAGATTATCCCGCTGCCTATGCCCTTATAAGTGATGCAGATAAAAAAGAGGGAAGCTATGAGGATTTTGAGCGGGAATTCAGGGATGTTACCCGGATTGTTTCAGTGAAGATGAACTGGGTAGAGGTAAAAAACAATATTGCGGTGGTCAGCATTGATCTGGTTGACCGCTATGACGGCACGGAGAAGACTTATAAGGATATGGAAGTTTCTCTGGTAAAAGAAGAAGACGAAAGCTGGAAAATTAATTTCTGGCCGTAAATTTAAGTTAGAAAGGCAAGTTTTTGAAAGTATTATTTTTAGGGGACATATTCGGTAAGCCGGGAAGGAATGCAATTAAAAAAGAGCTGGGCCCTATGGTGGAAGAAGAAAACATCGATGTGGTTGTAGCCAATGGGGAGAATGCAGCAGGAGGTCTGGGAATAACCCCGCAGGTATGCGATACCCTTCTGGGGATGGGCATAGATGTTATCACCAGCGGAAACCATATATATAAGAAAAAAGAGATATACCCTTATATCAAGGAGCAGCCTAGGCTGCTTAAGCCTGCAAATTATCCCCCTTCTACTCCGGGCAAGGGCTATCATATTTTCTCCGGCCCCAAAACGGCAGGCAGAAAAGTAGCGGTACTAAACCTGTGCGGGCGGGTTTTCGTTGAAAACCTGGACTGCCCCTTCAGGTCAGCAGAAAAGCTTCTGGCTGACATAAGGAGGCAGACCAATATTGTCATTGTAGATTTTCACGGTGAGGTGACTTCGGAAAAGGTGGCCATGGGCTGGTTTCTTGACGGGAAGGTAAGCGCAGTAATAGGCACCCATACCCATGTGCAGACTGCTGACCACAGGATACTGCCCGAAGGAACAGCCTATATTACCGATGCGGGGATGGTGGGCCCAAGGGATTCGGTAATAGGGGTGAAAAAAGAAATAATAATTGAACGGTTTCTTAATGTAATGCCCCAGAAATTTGTGGTGGCAACAGGCGATGTGTGCATTAACGGAGTAATAATAGATATAAATAATATTACCGGCCAGGCTGCTGCTATTAAGCCGGTAAACATGCAGGCAGAAAGCTAGGTTATCCCTGCCGTAGATCCTTACAAAATAAGAAAGCTTATCAGGTATGCGGCATGTTAGCCCTGGCGCAATTCCCAGGCACTTTCCTTTAAACCCTGCAGCAAAGGATAATACCGGAAAAGCACTTTATTTGGGTATGGTATATCTTCGGTATTAATTCATATTATACTAGCTGATTTTTAGGTACTTGCGGATTATCAGGTAGGCAAGGTTTGCAGATTACCATTTAAGGAGGCCATAGAAAAAGTAATGGTTATAGACATACAGACATACATATGTTATCTTAAATCAAGAGGTGGCAAAGATGAAGAAATCATTAAAAAGGACAACAATTTTTTTAACAGAAGAACAGCACGAAGGGCTTAGCCGGCTGGCATTCCTCCGCCGGAAATCTATGTCTGAAATTATCAGGGAAGCTGTTCTCGAGATTCTAGAGGATGAAGAAGATATCAGGGAAGGACTTAAGGACTTAGCTGACAGGGAAGGGACCATAAGTTGGGCAGAATATAAAAAAGAAAGGCAAAATAGAGATAGATGAGGTATAGGGTTGAATTAAGAAGATCTGCCCAAAAAAATTTAGATTCTTTATCTAAAAAAGGAATATGAAAAAATTGCAGATGTCATTTCATTGCTGGAATTTAATCCCAGGCCGCCCCAGGTTAAAAAATTGGGCGGCTTTAAGGTTGGTTTATGGCGAATCAGGGTGGGAAGATTCAGGATAATTTATAGTATTGATGATAAATCCAGGCTTATTACCATAGTAAGAGTAGCCAAACGAAACGAAGATACATATAAAAATCTATAATACTGCTTACCTCGCAGAGCTGATTATAGGGGTTAAAAGCTACACTGAGGCGGTGAGGAGCCGAGGAGGCTGCTTTTGTAAGCGTGCAGGCCTTATGATGTTTGGAAAGCAAAAAAAGAAGCCGGGGTTTTTCTTACCAAAAATATGGCTGGGGCATAAGGGCAGTTGGCTTTTGTGAAAAAAATAGTGATGCTGCAAGCTTGCTTTAGGTTCTCTTATTAATGCCGGTTTTTTAAGATTGCTTGAGGTTAGGGCTGGGCATTCTTCTATTAAGCCGGTAAACATAGGTGCAGAAAGCTAGGGGTTATCCCTGCCGTAGATCCTTACAAAATCAGAGAGCTTATCAGGTATGCTGGCATCGTTAAGGTATGAGGCTTTAAGCCGCCACTTCCAGTTATTGCCGGTAGTGGAAGGAAGGTTCATCCTCGCCTGGTTTCCCAGCCCCAGTATATCCTGCATGGGTATTATGGAGGTATCTGCAACGGAAGCCATGGCCAACCTTATAAGTTCCCAGCTTACATTACCAGCGGTGATGGTTTTGCCGGTGTACCGGCCAAGCCTTGCCTTTTCCTCTTCTGTTGCCTTGTCCGAAAACCAGCCTGCCGCAGTGTCATTGTCATGGGTTCCGGTATAAACGAAACAGTTACGGCTGTAGTTGTGGGGCATGTAGGGATGGTTGTCTTCTGTAAAGGCAAAAAGAAGCACCTTCATGGTGGGAAGCCTGTATTTTTTCAGTACCTCTTTAACATCTTCGGTAATAAGGCCCAGGTCCTCGGCAATAACCGGCAGTTTGCCAAAACGGGCCGTCATGGTATCCAGGAAGTCGTATGGAGAGGCATTGACCCATTTTCCGCCTACTGCATTCTCCTGTCCGTAAGGCACCTCCCAGTAGGCTACCAGGCCCCGGAAGTGGTCTATTCTGGTTAGGTCAAAAAGCTTGAAATTCATCCATAACCTCCTTACCCACCAGCGGTAGCCGCTGGCTTTAAGCTGGTTCCAGTCATAGACTGGATTTCCCCACAGCTGGCCGTTTTCACTGAAGTAATCAGGGGGAACGCCGGCTAAAAACAGGGGTTTCTTGTCCCCGCCAAGTTTAAAGATGCCGGGATTTGCCCATACCTCCGCGCTGTCCAGACAGGGGTATATGGGCAGGTCCCCAATTATTTTTATACCCTTTCGGTTGCAGTAATTTTTAAGGGATTCCCACTGGGTAAAAAGCATGTACTGGGTAAACTTTTCCCGCTGGATATCCCTGCTGTAGGTACCGCGTATATCATCAAGTGCGTCCTGGTGTCTATCCCTCAAATCCCGGGGCCAGCCGGTCCAGGGCTGGGAACATATTTTTGATTTGATGGTAACAAACAGGCAGTAGTCATCGAGCCACCAGCTGTTCCGGCTGCAGAAATCCTTAAAACTGCTGTCAGCTGATATAGAGAAAGCAGAGAATGCCTTATCTATCTTTTTTCCTTTTATGCTGCCTGCTTTCCGGTAGTCTGCAGAATCGGTGTCCGGCCAGGATTCTGCCTGTTTTTCGGAAAGGAGGCCCCGGCAGGAAAGATTTTCAAGGTCAATAAACAAAGGATTTAAGGCAAACACCGAACTGGTGCTGTAAGGGGAGTGGCAGCTGTCTCTGGAAGTGGGGTTTAAAGGAAGAAGCTGCCAGTATTTTTGCCTGCACCGGCTAAGGTAGTCTGCAAAGAGGTAGGCAGGCTTTCCAAAGTCACCGGTGCCGTAAGCAGAAGGAAGGGAGGTTATATGCATAAGTATTCCGCTTCCCCTGTCCACCTCAAGCCTCCTTTCCCCAAAGAAGGGCAGCCGGAAAATCTGAAAGCAGCTCACCTATAAGGAGGCTGCCGCACTCTTTGCCGGTTATGAGGTTTCTCATATTCCCAAAAGGCAGGTGGATTTTGGTATCTTTGAATACAGCTGTTCCCAGGGGCAGTCCGCTTCTTATCAGCTGGCTGAAAAACCTGGGAGCCACGGTTACCATCCATTTTTTCTCCAATACCCGGGAGAAAGCAATTATATTGCCCTTAAACTTTCCGGAGACATCGACAGGGACAAAATCTCCCTTCAGGAAAATATCCATGTACATTTTTCTTGCCTCAAGTGCCCTGTGTATTAAAAACAGCTTGGCCATTCCATTTCCTGTGTTTTGCAGTATGTTTTTTAAAAATTCATCCCCATTTCCATCTTTTATCCGGCTGAGCAATTGTGCCCTTTTTTTGTAATCTACTTCCCTTCTGTTGTCCGGGTCAACCAGGCTGTAGTCCCAGAGTTCTGTTCCCTGGTAGAAGTCAGGTATGCCCGGAGAGGTAATCTTTACAAGGGCCTGGGAAAGGGAGCTGAATGACTGCCAGAAGCTTATCATTTGGACAAATCCGGCAAAATCCTGCATAAAATTGCTGTCAGCCAGCAAATCTTTAAAGAAACAGACAAACCCTTCCTCATAGCCGGCATCCGGCCTTATCCAGGCAGTGTGTACCTTCGCTTCCCTTATTGCCTTTATTATATATTTTTCCATCCTGTGTTCAAAACTGGGGGCTGAACCGGTGTAGCTTCCCAGCATGGCCTGGTACAGGAAATACTCGTCATTTGCATCCGGGCAGCCGGCCTTTTTTTTGGGCCGGTTTATCTCCTTCCATTCTAGCAGTTTTTCCTGCCACAGTTCCGGGATTTCGGACAGTACATTTATCCTGGCCCTGGCATCCTCGCCCCTTTTGGTATCATGTGTGGAGGTAGCGTTAAGGGAATACGGCCAGTTTCTGGCCCTTTTTTTACAGAAAGAGTAAAACTTATCCAGACGTGTGCCAAAACGGGCAGGGTTTGAGCCCACCTCATTTAGGCTGAGCAAGCGGTTATAGTTATAAAGGAGGGTATCCTCAAACCCCTTGGCTGCTACCGGGCCGCTATACTGCTGAAACTGCATCCTGAATTTCCTGTGGCTGCTGCCGCAGAGAACCTCCCTTAGGAGTTTTAGTTCATTTTCCAGGTCAGGCTCGCGTTTTAGGGCCTCCCTTATGGCAGACTTGATGTATTTAAGATCCCGGGGGGAAGGCTTTCTGTCCGTATAGGTCCTGTAAACCGGAAAGCTGGAAAGGACCGCAGATATTGCTTTCTGAAGGCCGGCAATAGTTGTTTCTTTAGAGGCGGCGGCTAACGTATGGGCAAGGTTATCAACATCTCCCTGCATGTGTTTTTCTAAAATTAGCTTCTTTTTTTCATATACCATCTGCCCGAAATCAAACTGCTGTCCCGTAAAATTATGATATATGCGGTCAAATTTACTGCGGTTGGAAGTTTTAGAGAATAATCCGTTAAGCTGGTTCAGGTAGTCGTAGCCGGTGGTGCCCCAGACCGGCCACCGGTCTGGAAGTTCTTCTCCGTCAGCCAGGATTTTTTCCACTATTATGAAGGGAGTGCCCAGCAGCGCCTTGAGCTTCTTAAGGTACTGCCGTGGGTTTTGCAGCCCGTCTATATGGTCTACCCTTACCCCGTCTATTATTCCTTCTTCTGCCATCTTTTTTACTGTCTTGTGTATGTATTCAAATACCTCTTTCCTCTGGGTAGAGGTGCATATAAGGTTGTTGATGGTAAAAAACCTCCTGTAGTTTATCTGCTCATTGGCTACCTTCCAATAGGCAAGCCTGAAGGCCTGTTTGTCTGCCAGGCCAAAATACATGTGCTGGTTTTTGTTTATCTTTCTTATCCTTTTATCAATGAATTCTTTTAAGCGGCTGTTTTTTTCATACAGTCTGTAAAGTTTACCCGGCCCGGTGTTTGGGGCAATGGGCGCCGGCATGTCTTCGCCCAGTATATAGGGGTAGGTTTCCAGGCTGAGCGGATAGGATAAATGGCGGTATTTGAGCTTAAAGCCGCCGGGGCCAAAACAGAGTTTTATCTCCCCTTTCCTGAAAGCCTGCTGGTGGGTCTTTCCCAAAAAGGGAGCCAGAACCTTTCCCTTCAGTGTCCTGCTGTGATGGTTCCAGTTTATATCAAAATACCTGCGGAAGGCTGATTTTTTACCCTTTTTAAAAAGGTCGGCAATGAGAGGATTCTCTTGCCTGTAGGCCATGTGGTTGGGTACAATGTCCTGGAGGTAGAGCATGTCCAGTTTTTTAAGCCCTGCCGAAAGCTCTTTAAGCTTTTTGTAGCCCCCCAGGCTGCTGCTTATCTTTAAGGGATCGGTTATGTCATAACCGGTGCCGGCTGATTCAAATACCGGGGAACCGTATATGGTATCAATGCCCAGATCACTTAGGTATCCTGCTGTGTTTAAGGCATCGGTGAAATTAAAATTTTGGTTAAGCTGCAGGCGGTAGGTTGCACAGGGGATGCGCATCAGAGGCTCCTTGAAGGCATGTAGCTGTCAAGTTCCCTGAAAGCGGATACCCATTTTTCTGCATTCCTGTCCCCTTGCTCTGCCTGCTCCATAACCTGGGGGTAGATTTGCCTGCTCAGGTAGAAATAAAGGTTCTGGGCTTCCCATAAGCCGTAATCCAGGTTGAGGGGCTTAAGTATTTTAAGTAAAGATTTTATGGTTTCCAGCAGCACCCTGTCCTTGGGTGTTTGGTAAAATTGCTTCATCATCGAGTTTATGGTATTGTCCGCCACATAACTTATAAGCTGGGTATCAAGTTCTATGGGCCACCTGCTTATCTCTTCTACCAGCCCGGAGAGTTTCTTCAGTTTGGCTTTTTTGTCTTTCAGTATGTTTACCAGGTCTGTTTCAAATATGAATTTGAGGCTGTTGGAAAAGGCTTCCGGCAGGGGTATATTCATCTGGTTCATGGCCTGCATAACCGGATAGTTATGTTCATATATCTGCCTGTAGAGCTGCTCTATCTCTTTTAGGCCGGGCTTGGTTACCCGGGATATTATCTCCCTTTGCTTGTCCTTGAAAAGGTGCCACAGGGAATAGTTATGGGAACCGAAATACTTATCCATAAGGGATATGGTCTGGGGGATGTCACTTCTGGTAAAGGTCTCCTTTATCTGTTTGTGTATGTCCTCAAAAGAGCCCTGGCCATTCTGGTGGATGCCTCCGATAAGGTTATGGTCTCCCAGGTGAAGCACCGCAAATTTTAAGGTAGAGCTTTCCCAGGTTATGTCCGAGAGAAGGGTTGACCGCCCCACAGCAAGTGTTTGCCGGCCCATCTTTGTCCGGTCATAGATATGGCTTTTTACCTGGTAGCTGTACATGCGGGTATGCTCAGGGTATTTTTCAAACATTGAGGAAACCGCATAGTTTACCCCCACCCTGAACAGGTCCAGTACCGCCGGCAGGACCAGTTTCCGGTAGACCCCGGCTCCGTTTTTATACTCTTTTATATTGCTGGGCGCTTCCTCCAGCATGCCTATAAATTCTTCTTGGTGGTCCTGTCCGGTAAGCTCTTTTACCAGCTGCATAACCCTTGCCGCATACATCAGCACCTGCACGGTTTCAATCCTCGATATTTCGTCAAAGAACCATCCGCAGCTGGTAAATATAAGCATGGCATGCCTCTGCATCTCCAGCAGCTTGAGCACGGTTACCTGCTCCTGGGAGTCAAGCTCTTTTGTGCTGTTTTCCTTAAGGAAGCCTTCTACATTTTCCCTGCTCCTGTCAAGTATAACCCGGATGTAATTATCCCTGGCCTCCCAGGGGTTTTTAAGGTAGCCCTGTGACAGGTTCTGGAAAATCTGGGCTGATTCATCACTCAGCCAGTCCATTGCTTCCCTCAGGGGCTTCCTCCATTTTTGGTTCCATGCTGGGTTAGCGCCGGTATTGCATCCGCAGTCCTCGGTCCACCTGCATATGCCATGCGCGCAGCTCCATGATGAATTGGCCACAATTTCTGCCTCGGCGCCGGGAGGATGCTCTTCCAGGTACTGTCCGTAATTGGTTATCTTTGCCAGGTTGTTGGACTCAAGATGGTGAAGGCAGTAGGAGAGGGCCATGTCCCCGAATCGGTGGTGGTGGCCGTATGTTTCTCCGTCTGTAGCGATATGAACCAGTTGCGGCTCACCGCTGTCGCTGAAGGCGGAAAGCAGCCTCTGGGCGAACTCTTCTCCGTTTTTTAACAGGCCTCCGAACCCTATGTCATTGGATATGGGCCCGTCATAGAAAAAGATGGTTATCCTGTTGCCTGAAGGGAGGTTAACCGTATAGGGGTGTTTGGGGTCTATCTTTGCCCCGGTTACATCAACCCACCGGTCCTGGCCGTTTTTAACCCGGGCGGCCTGGCCGGGAGCAAGTATGCTAAATTTAATACCCATCTGGGCCAGAACCTCCAGGGTGGGGATATCAACCGCTGTTTCCGGCAGCCACATCCCTTCGGGATACCTTGAAAAGTGGTGCTCGAAATCTTTTATTGCCCATACTACCTGGGTTTTTTTATCCCTCTGGTTTGCCAGGGGCATTATCATATGACTGTAGCACTGGGCCAGGGCGGAACCGTGGCCGGAAAAATTTTTTTGGCTCAATCTGTCTGCTTCAAGGATCGCTTCATAGATATCAGGCCGGTGGGATTTAAGCCAGGAAAGCAGGGTAGGGCCAAAATTGAAGCTTATTCGGGAATAGTTATTAACTATGTCAATTATTTTATTCTCTTTTGAGATAATCCTGGATGCTGCATTGGGGGCATAGGATTCAGCAGCGATCCTGCTGTTCCAGTCATGGTAGGGATAGGCCAAGTCCTGCAGCTCTACAAATTCCAGCCAGGGGTTTTCCCGGGGGGGCTGGTAAAAATGTCCGTGTATGCAAATATATCTGTCCATACTTAAATTCTATTTTATTGCTTGCTTTTTATCAATGGTTGCCCTGGTAGAGGGTAAAGCTGTATCCTGCCAGCCGGTAATTGCCGCTTTGAATAAGCGAAGGGAGCAGGCCGCCCGGGCCCATCCATTTTTTATCAGCAGAGCAAAAGACTTTTTCAAAAGCCCCTGTACCTAATTTTAGGCCGGCTGCTGTCTCTTCTTTATTAAATGAAGCAACCGCTGCCATTACCTGGCTTCCTTTTCTTCGGCGGGCTACCAGTACCCCGGTTTTCTCATCAACTGCCACCCTGCAGGATTTAAGGTCCGGATTGCGGAGGGCCGGGTTTTGTTTCCTTAAAGCTATCAGGGCCTGGTAGTAACCAAGCATAACCTGGTGCCGCTCATTCTCAGGTTGACAGCCCCGGACCCTGGACCGGTTAAAGGTAGCGGTATCCTGAGGATGGGGCGGGGCACCTTTCCACCTGAAGGCAGAAAACTCCTCTTCTCTTCCCTGGGCTGCAGCCCGGGCAAGTTCTGGGTCCCTGTGGCTGGTAAAGTACAGGAAAGGGTTTTGCTCCCCGTATTCCTCACCCATGAAAATAAGGGGGATAAAAGGGGAGAGTATAACCATGGCTGCAGCAAGTTTGGCCGCCTCAAAGCATACCAGGTTTATAAGCCTTTCTCCCAGCATCCTGTTTCCTACCTGGTCATGGTTCTGGGCAAACACAATGAATTTATGTCCTCCCAGCCCCCTGGAACTGTTTCCGTGATTCCTTTTCCTGTACCGGGAGTAGCAGCCGTCATAGCAGTAGCCTTCCTCCATGGCCTTTTTTATATGGGAAAGCTCTCCGAAATCAGCATAGTAGCCTTCCCTTTCCCCGGTAAGGCAGGCATGGAGGCTGTGGTGGAAATCATCATTCCACTGGGCGTGTATGCCGTAGCCCCCTTCATCATTTTCCCGTATGAGGGCTGAATCATTCCTGTCGCTTTCGGCTATAAGGTAATGGGTTCTGCGGTTGATAAGGCAGTATTTTTTAACCGCTTCGCTAAGCTCGGCTAAAAAATGTTTTGCGCTAAAATCGAATATGCCGTGTACCGCATCCAGCCTGAGGGCATCTATATGGTAGTATCTGAACCAGAAAAGGGCATTCTGGATAAAATAATTCCGAACCTCCCTGCTCCAGGGCCCGTCAAAATTTAGTGCTTTGCCCCATGGCGTCTGGTAGGCTGAAGTAAAATAGGGGCCGAACTGGGGAAAATGGCTGCCTTCCGGGCCCAGGTGGTTGTAAACCACATCCAGGATAACTGCCAGGCCCCGGGAGTGGGCGGCGTTTACCAGGCGCTGAAGCTGCCGCGGGCCTCCGTATGTGTCCTGTACGGCAAAAGGGAATACCCCGTCATAGCCCCAGTTTCTGTCTCCCGAAAACTGGGAAACAGGCATAAGCTGGACAGCATTTATGCCCAGCTCTTTCAAATATTTAAGCTTCTCTGTTACCGAAGAAAAGCCTCTCCCGCTGCCAAAGGTTCCTGCATGCAGCTCGTATATTACAAACTCTTTTAGGGGAGGCACCTTCCAGGAGGAGTCACCCCAGGCAAAATCCTGCAGGCTTATTGTCTCTGAAGGGCCGAACACGCCTTCAGGCTGCCGGAAAGATGCGGGGTCAGCTGTTTTTAGCTTTCCGTCCAGAAGATAGAAGTAGCGGGTGCCCGGGCCTGCCTTAACCTTTCCCTGCCAGTAGCCGCAGATGTCCCTGGAAAGGGGGTAGAGCCTGGTGCCTGTGGAGGTTTCGGCCTGAAGGCATACTTTTTTTGCCAGCGGTGCCCA
>JBNJCW010000036.1:0-19373 GCA_051744345.1 Actinomycetota bacterium | reverse complement strand
GGGGCCTTTAGCTGATGGGTGGCATGCAGAAGGTATTTGGTTTTTTCCTGGTTGATTTCATGCAGCTTCTGGCTTATCTTCTCATACTCCAGCATCTCCTTTTCAAGCCTCATATTGATTTTTTCTATATCCTCGGTTCTCTCAATGATTTTTTTCTCCAGGTTCATCTTGTACTCATTTAAGTTTCTGTTTATCTCATTATAGGAGTCGAGCAAATGGAATATTATCTTGGCGCCATTGGCTCCGATAAGGCTTGTTTTGGGCAGTTTCTTGCTGCTCAGGTCATTATAGACGCGAAGATCCCCGGTAGCCTCGAATATGAGATCCAGCTCTTTGTCACTTATTATCTTTTCATAATCCGGAAAATAATCGATACCGTGGCTTTTGGCAAAAAGGGCCCCCACAGCATAAGGGTCGATATCGCATACATACTTTATTTTTATGTCAGGTATATTCAGAAGGACCTTTAATAAGGCCATCCCTCCCTTGCCGGCACCGATTATGGCAATTATTGCTTGGCTGTTGCTGTTCATATCTCTTTACCTTGCTGCAGCATGCAGCTTTCTAAATTTTTTGCCCTTCTTTCAGGGTAGAATCCACTATTCGCAGCAGCTCATCCGGCTGCACCGGCTTATCCAGAAACTTGTTTACCGGAAGCCAGCTCTGGTCGATATCCTGGTTGCTGAACCTGCCCATATAGATGCCCTTCTCATTTACTACCGAAAGCATGATAATCGGTATCCCTACAAGTTCCTCACTTCTTTTAATCTCCCTTGCAATCCTGAACCCTGCTGAGTGGTCTTCGGGGAATATAACATCCAGGATAATCAAGTCAGGTTTGTACCTGGAAACATTCTCAACCACATTCTCATCATCATACTGGGCGGAAACCTCGTAACCTTTTGCCTTTAGAACCATCGATATGGAGTCTACGATATCCCGGTCATCATCTATTATGTATACCTTCTTCATTTGGCCTCCTTTTTTGTAGTTGCTGATAATTATATATTACTATATATATAGTAATAATCAACATACTAAATTATAGCCAAGCAAAAAGCTTTCCACTAGGCTCCGGGGCCTGCTACAGGTTTTGACCGCTTAGAAGGATACAGGCAAGGTCTGGAATAAAATGTATTAATATATATTATTTTAAATAAGAATATGGCTGGGAGTGGTATGGCATGGCAATAGTTAAATTAATTTATTTCTGCCTGATGAATTTCTGGAAATACGCAGACAAATTCAAGGAAATTAAAAATATCGATCATTTATAATTTTTCAAGCTTCCAGCAGAGCTGTACTTTGAATTTTTCCTTTTAACTATAATAGGAAAATATTCTGCGCTAACCCGGGCTTACCTGCCTTAAGATAATGATAAGTGCCGGTTATATGGCTTATGCGTCCGGTGACAAGATGGCAGTGTCTGAATTTCAGCAAAGTTATAAGTTTTAATTTATATAAAATATTGAATATAATTTTAAATATTTTTACTCATATAATAATGTCTATGATACAATAAAAAAAGGAGCATAGCATCCCAATATTTTAATAATTATATATAATAGGAGTGATAAACATGGCAGTAGTTAATTTATCTCTTCCTGATGAATTTCTGAAAAAAGTGGACAGGTACAAGGAAATTCAAGATATTAATCGTTCAGAATTTTTTAAGCGTTCCGCAGAGCTGTATTTTAAGAAAATTGAGGAAGGACTGCTATTTAAAAGGAAAAAAGAAGCTATGAAAAAGTTAATGAAGATAGGTGAAGATGCCCGGAAAGAAGGGACATTTAAAGGTATTGATCTGGTGGAAGAGATACGGAAAATGAGAAAGGAAAGAACAGATGAATTACTTAGAAGGAGCAAGTAGCCCGCAAGATTTATTTATAAAAGACGCAAGAAAACAAGTTTATATTATCGATTCATCTGTAGTTTTAAAGTGGTTCTTCACCCAGAATGAACAAGATGTGGAAACCGCTGAAATATTATATGCAAAAACCCTGGATAGGGATTACTATATGGTATGTGCGGAACTTTTGGTATATGAACTTCTGAATATATTTAAATATAAGGCAAATTTTACAGAAGAGAGAATAGAGGAAGTTATTAAGGAAATTTTTAATATAATTGTATTTGACCGTATAGATTATAATATTTTTCTAAGCGCCTGCAAAATTTCAAAAAAGATAGGGGATTCCATATATGATTCTATTTACATCGCTATGTCAGAAAAATATTTAGCCCCCTTTATAACCGCTGACAAAAAACTTTACGGTAAAGCAAAAAAATATGGTTATAATGTTACATTTCTGCCCGATTTTGCTAAGCAGTTTTAACCGTATAAAACAGCAGTCAGCAGGAGAGGCCGGCAGCATAAGGGATTTGCTGGGGCTAAAAATTTTTAGAGAATTGCTGACGCTTTCCTTTTTAAAATCTTATTTTATTTCTACTGCTTTAATTTCCCCCTTATAATACCCCCTTATTTCCTGCTATAATTTAGCTTATGGAAATTATAAGAGTTGAAAACATCAACCAGGCCGATCCCGGCAGTTTAGAGAAGGCAGCTGATGTTCTTGGCAGGGGCGGCCTGCTTATACTCCCCACCAGTACCATATACGGCCTAAGCTGCAGGTTTGATGACCGGCAGGCGGTAAAAAAGTTATACAGGCTCAAAAAAAGAAGCACCGCCATGCCCCTTATAATACTATTTTCCAACCATAAACAGCTTGCCGCACTCGCCCGGCAGCCTGGGAAGAAGGCTGTAAAATTGATGCAGTACTTCTGGTATAGGGAAAACCCCCGGCCGCTTACCCTGATAATGCCCAAAAACCCAGGGCTGGCTCCCTTTGTAACCGCCGGCAGGGACAGCATTGCACTCCGTTTTGCCCCTCCGGGCTTTCTTGCCAGGCTGATAGAGAAAAAGGGGCCAATTACCTCAACCAGCGCCACCATCTCAGGAACAAAGGCATGCCCGGACAGCATAGAAAATATACCGGAGAGCATCAAAGAAGGGGTTGACCTTATTGTAGAATCCAAAGAGAAGCTGCCGGGGATAGAGTCCAGTATAGCAGATATCAGCGGCCCATCCCCTATCATGATAAGAGAAGGTATTATAAAATATGAACATGTAGTTAATATATGGGACAGGGCCTGATATGAGAGCAGATGATACGGTAAACATATGTTATGTATGCAGCGGAAACATAGCCCGAAGCTATATGGCAGAGGCTATCACCAGACATCTTCTTAGGACCAGGTACCTGGCTGCCGAAAAGGACCTTCTGGATAAGATAAACATTATAAGCTCGGGAACACTGGTGGTAATCAAATCCATACCCAGGAGCACCCACTCTGCGCTGGAGAAGATAGGTGTCCCTGTTATCGCCTCCAGACCCACCCAGATAAGCGCTACCCAGATAAGGCATTCCGACCTTGTGCTCACCATGGCCGATGCCCACCGCAGCACTATCATTAAAAATTTCAGCCACATTGACCAGAAAAAGATATTTACCCTCCTTGAGCTGGCAAACATAATGCTTTATTTGGAATCAGAGAAAATTTACAGAAGGAAGCCAAAAAAAATGGAGCCCAAAAGGCCTCCGGATACCCTCCGTTACCTGAAAAACAAAATAGATACATTAAAAAACATAAACCGGGAAATATTGCTTACCACTAACCAGCTGGATATCCCTGACCCTTTTGGCAGATCATCCAAAATATATTTGGAAGTTGCAAAAAAAATTAAGGATAATATAATTATTATTTTCAATTACCTGTTTGGCACCAGGTTGGAAGAGTAGTTTGGAGAATTATGAAAATTACAATAGGCTCAGACCATGCGGGCTACGAGCACAAAAAATATCTGGTCCAGCTTATCTCCTCATGGGGCCATAAGGTTTCTGACCTTGGAGGTTTTGAGGGCCAGAGTATTGATTATCCGGATATAGCTGAGGAGGTAGCTAAAACTGTAGCTGGTGGTAAGGCAGAGCGGGGCATACTTCTATGCGGTACAGGCATAGGGGTAAGCATTGCTGCCAATAAGGTAAAAGGGATAAGGGCTGCGGTATGCTGGAGTAGAGAAACCGCAAAACTTGCCCGGCAGCACAATAATGCCAATATACTCTGCATGGGGGCAAGATTTTTGGATAAGGAAACCTGCGGGCAAATAGCAGAAGCATTTCTCTCTGAGCCAGTCAGCAGCCAGGAGAGGCATATAAGAAGGGTAAATAAAATTATGAATATTGAAGAAAGGATTTGTACTGGTAATGGCCAAGAACAATAAGAACCACACCTTGAGCAAGGAAGCGGACCTAAAGATACAGGATATTGTTAGAAAAGAGCTTGACCGCCAGCGGAGCAAACTGCTGCTGATAGCATCTGAAAACTATACCTCCCAGGAAGTAATAAAAACCATGGGAACAGTGCTTACCAATAAATATGCAGAGGGCTATCCCGGGCACAGGTACTACGGGGGCTGTGAATTTGTTGACCAGGCAGAGCAGCTGGCAATAGACAGGGCAAACCAGCTTTTCGGCTCGGGCTATACCAATGTACAGCCCCACAGCGGAGTAAACGCCAACACGGCGGTATTTGTGGCCATACTTGAGCCTAATGACAAGATATTGAGCATGAGTTTAAAGGACGGGGGCCATCTTTCCCATGGCCAGAGCCATAACCTATCCGGCAAGTATTTTGACATATACAACTATAGCGTGGATCCGGACACAGAGCTTATAGACTACAGGCAGGTAAGAAAAATAGCCAAAGAGGTAAGGCCCAAACTTATAATCTGCGGGGCCAGCTCCTATTCCAGGATAATAGATTTTAAAAGATTCAGACAGATAGCAGATGAGGTGGGGGCATACCTTATGGCTGATATTGCCCATATTGCCGGCCTTATAGCAGGAGATGAGCATCCCTCTTCAGTAGGAATAGCAGATTTTACCACCGGCACAACCCATAAAACCCTGAGAGGTCCCAGGGGCGGAATGATTATAGCAGATAAAAAATACGGCAAGATGCTGGATATGGCTGTCTTCCCCGGTACCCAGGGCGGGCCGCTTATGCATGTTATTGCCGCCAAGGCGGTATGCTTCAGGGAAGCCATGGGCAAATCTTTTAAGCAGTATGCCTCAGACGTGGTACGAAACTGCAAGGCTTTATGCGGGCATTTAAAAGGCGAGGGATTCAGGATAGTATCCGGAGGGACTGACAACCACCTGTTTCTTGTAGACCTCTCAGATAAGGATACCACCGGTTATGAGGCAACAGGCGTGCTCGGAACCTGCGGTGTGGTTATAAACAAGAATTTGATACCCTATGATAAAAAAAGCCCGGTGGTAACCAGCGGAATAAGGATTGGGACAGCTGCGGTAACCACCCAGGGCATGGGAATAGAAGAGATGCACAGCATAGGGGATATAATATCTTTTGCCCTGCATAACAAAAACAGCCCCGGAAAGCTCAAAGAAGCTAAAAAGAAAGTGAACAGGCTTATGGCAGATTTTCCCATCTACCAGAACCTTTAATAGAACCCGGTTATAAACTTGAGATAAATTCCTATATTAGAAATAGTTACCGCTATAATGGTGGCAGGCAGGGCAAGCTTAAGCCACCTCCCCCATCCAATAGAATATCCCCTCTTCTCCATGGAGGCATAAGCAATAACATTGGATGAAGCCCCTATAGGAGTAAGATTTCCCCCGATATCTGCCCCCAGGGATACAGCCCATACCATTATGGACAGCGCAGGTACCCCTGCAAACTTTACCATGTTTTCCAATACATAGGCCATGGAAAGGGCAAGGGGCACATTATCCACAACCCCGCTTACCAGGCCGGAGCCCCATAGAAGGGTGGTTATAAGGCCCAGGTCATTTCCTCTGAATGCTTCAGTAAGTCCGGCTGACAACCTCTCTATTACCCCGGTAGCCTCCAGACCTCCCACCACCACAAAAAGGCCCATAAAGAAGAGTATCACATCAAAATCAACCTTTTCTATTATCCTTTCTGAGGTTTTGCCCAGAATCAGCAGCATTATAAAAGCAGGTATCATGGCCGCAAGAGCTACAGAAAGGTTAATATTGAGATATTTTTCCAGATAAGAATGGGTAATTAGGAGCAGTATGGCTCCGAAAAAAGCGCCCAGCGAGACCTTAAGCTGCCTCGTATCTTCAATTGCCTCCCTGGGATCCATCTGCTCCAGCTCTGCTATGGAAATTTTTCCATGGGGAATTAGTGCTTTTCTGCTGACAAGATAACAGAAAAGCAGGGTTGCCGCCCCGGCAACCACAGATATGGGCCCATTGTGGATCACAAAATCATTAAAATAGAAGCCCAGCTTTAGGCCCAGTATAACATTGGGCGGATCCCCCACCAGGGTAGCAGACCCCCCTATATTAGCCATTATTACTTCAGTAATTACCAGGGGGGCAGGGTCTATTTTTATCATCTTGCACAATTCATAGGTAAGGACAGCAAAGAAGAGTATAACCGTTATGGAATCGATAAATGCCGAAAGCAGTCCTGCCAGTATGGGGAAGAATATAAATATTTTTTTGGGGGAATACTTCAGCTTTTTTGCTGCCCTTAGGGCCAGAAAGTTAAAAAAGCCTGAATCGGATAATGCAGTTACTATCAGAAACATCCCAAAAAGGAGCCCTATGGTTTCCCAGTTGATAAAACCTATAGCCTGGTTTAGGTCAAAAATATTGAAAAGAAGGAGTAAAAGGGCGCCGGTAAATGCAACCACCGTCCGGTTTACTTTCTCAGAAGCAATAGCTATATAAGTCAGGACAAAAATCAATATTGCAACTACTGCGCTGTCCAACTGTCCTCCTAACCGCTAGAACCAAATCAACATCATATTAATACTACAGGGAAACTTTATCTACCCTGGCTATTATCATCCTATCCTTTTTATTATAATCCTTTTTTATCTCTACGGTTACCAAACCGTATGCCTTGATGCACTGCTTTTTAACTTCTTCGGCCACCAGCTCATCGATCTCTAAAACGAGGTAGCAGGGCTGCCTTAAAAAAGGCCTTACCCCTTCAAAGATACGGCCATAGCATTCGCTGCCGCTCTCCCCCCCAACCAGTGCTTCCCTGGGCTCGTAATCCTTTACCTGCCGGGGAAGGCTTTTAAAATTGGCCGAGGATATATAGGGGGGGTTGGATATGACCATATCAATTTCGCCTGTTTTCTGTTTGAAATCATTGCTGTAGGGAACAATATCTGCGCAGCTGAAGCTTATCCGGTCAAGTTTTTGCCCCTCCAGCATATCTTCTGCATTTTTTTTGGCTATCTCCACTGCCCTGCTGCTTTTGTCAGTAGCAGTTATATTAAAATCAATTCCCGCAAGCTCATATGCCAGACTTATGGCTATGGCGCCGCTGCCGGTGCCTACCTCTAATATATTTAGCTTCTTTCTTTCAGCAAGGCCTTTGGCAATCTCTAATGCTTCCTCTACCAAAAGCTCTGTTTCAGGCCTGGGTATCAACACATTTTTATCCACATGCAGTTTTACCTTCCTGAAAAAAGCCTGACCCAGTATATACTGTATGGGCATATGCTCCAGCCTTTTGTATATAAGCTGCTTAAACCGGTCAAGCTCGGCCTGGGAGGGCTCATAATTGTAATTAAGGTACAACTTTACCCTGGAAAAATTAAGCACCGAGCTTAGGAGAAGCTCTGCAGATAAGCGGGGCTCGGGAATGTCTTTACGGGTAAAATAGTCAATACCCCATTCCAGTAGCTTTTTGACATTCCAGGCCGGCAAAACCTATACCCCTATCTTCTCTATTTTCTTTTTCTCATCCTCTGTTCTCAGGGCATCTATGAGCTCGGAGAGATTGCCCTCAAGCACCTCTTCCAGTTTGTAGAGAGTAAGGTTTATGCGGTGATCAGTAATCCTTCCCTGGGGAAAGTTATATGTCCTTATCCTTTCGCTCCTGTCTCCGCTGCCAATCTGCATCCTCCTGTTTTTGGTCTGCTCATCCATCTGCTTCTGCTCTTCTATCTCCTTGAGCCTTGCCCTGAGTATCCTGAAAGCCTTTTCCTTGTTCTGGAGCTGGGATTTTTCATCCTGACAGCTGACTATCAGCCCTGTGGGCACATGGGTAAGCCTTACCGCCGAATCAGTGGTATTAACTGACTGCCCGCCTGGTCCGCTGGACCTGAATACATCCACCCTGACATCCTGGGGGTCAATATCAATCTCAACATCTTCAGCCTCCGGGAGTACGGCAACCGTAGCTGTAGAGGTATGGATTCTTCCCCCCGATTCGGTAACCGGTATCCTCTGCACCCGATGGACACCCGATTCATATTTCATGGTGCCGTATACGCCCCGCCCCTCTATGCTGAATATAATCTCCTTAAATCCTCCTATGCCCAGCGAGTTAGAGGAAAGCACCTCATGGGCAAATCCCCTGTTGTCTGCAAATTTTGTGTACATCCTGTACAGGTCTCCGGCAAAAAGAGCAGCCTCATCCCCTCCTGCGCCAGCCCTTATCTCAATGATTGCATTCTTGTTATCATTGGGATCCCTGGGGGCAAGCAATACCTTAATCTTTCCTTCCAGCTTTTCCTTTTGCTTACTGCTGGAAGCAAGCTCCTCCTTAAGGTAAGCCTTCATCTCTTCATCCTGTTCTTTTTCAATCATATCCTCTGCCTCTTCAATGGAAGAGACTGCCTTCCGGTATTCCTTGGCTGTCTTTACCATTTCTTCCAGCTCTGAGACCTTCTTGCCGTATTCCTTTATCTTTACAGGGTCTGAACTTACCTGGGGGTCGGAAAGTTTTTGCATCAGCTGCTTGTATTTATGTTCATATATCTCCAGTTTTTTAGCCAGTTTGGACATCTTAAAAACTCCTATTTTTATGCTTTCTTTTCCTGCAGGGCCTCTTCTGCTTCCAGAACCTTTAAAAATGATTTAACCGCCACTTCCAGCTGCCCGTCATCAGGCTCCCTGGTGGTCATCTTCTGGAGAAGAAGTCCGGGATAAAAAATTATGTTAACTATCTTGTATCTGCTGAACCGGCCGGCAATCTTTATAAGCTCATACGATATACCTGCAATAACCGGTATAAGAACTATCCTTAATGCTATACGCAGCATCATCGGAGGCTTTCCCATCAGGGCAAAAACAAAAATAGCCACCACCATCACTATAAGGAGGAAACTGGTCCCGCACCTTAAGTGCAGCCTGCTGAACCTCCTTATATTCCCCGGTACCAGTTCCTGGCCCATCTCATAGGCCTGTATGGTCTTATGCTCAGCGCCATGATACTGGAACAGCCTTTTTACGTCCTTAATAGATGATATTATGGCTATATAGGCCAAAAATAGGCCAATCCTTATAAGGCCTTCCAGCAGGTTGTAGACAAAAGCATTGGGAAACCTTTCACTAAATGTCCTTCCAATCAAAGTAGGGAGCACAAAAAAAATGCCTACCGCGAATATAACCGCCAAAATGATGGATATGGCCATCTCCTTTTTGGAGAACACTATCTCTTCATCAGTAGATTCATTGACCGAAAAGCTCAAGGCCTTAAAACCCAAAGCCATGGTTTCCACCAGCGATACTATGCCCCGGACAAAAACCCAGCCCAAAAAAGGGTGTTTTTCCTCCAAGGGCTTCAGCCGGTATACTGAAGCGGAAATCTCCTTATCCGGCTTTCTGACCGCCAGCGACCAGAAATGCCTGCTTTTCATCATAACGCCCTCTATTACCGCCTGGCCACCAATCTGGTACCTATTCTGCTCAGGCATTAAAATCACTAGCCTTCGGGGGGCTGGGGCACTGGTACTTGCCTTCCGGGCAGGGCATCCTCAGGCAATTTGGTCCTGCCTTTTCAAAAACAACCGGGCAGACCTCTTTTGCAGCCTTCAGCATCTGGACAGCAAGTTCCTTTATCTCCCACTGGGCGCGGTTGCAGCAGCGGACCGTAAAGAAGTGAAGGAGTTCCCTTCCATTCATGGTAACTACAATCTTGGTCTCTGAAGCATTGGGAAGCAGGTATCTGGCATCCTCTGCCTCTATCCCCATATCCAGAAGCTTTCGGTAAGCACGGTGCACTGTCTCTGCCATATCCGCATACAAAGCCTTCGCTGTGGGGTTATCTTCTATGCTGTAGGGAGTAATATAGCCGTAATTGTCCTTAAACTGGACATACCTCTGGGACTGCTGGTTATAAGAGGCTATCCTGTGCCTCACCAGCTGATGGGTTAATGCCCTGGAAACACCTTCTATGGCAAAAGTAAAGCTGATATGCTCTGTGGTAGAAAGGTGGCCGCTTTTTACCACAAACCTTACCAGTTTTTCCGCATCCTGGTCACTCATTCCCCGGTCAATATCTTTGGTCCCTACCGGCGAATAGCAAAGCCTGGCTGCAAGCGCAACCGTCCTCTCCGGCTCCGGGGTATGCCTTAATAATTTTACATCCATAAGCTGCCTCTACTTTTTTTTCTTATGTAACCTCTTCTGGAAACGTTCTACCCTTCCGCCCGAATCTACCAGTTTCTGCTTTCCTGTATAAAAGGGGTGGCAGTTGGAGCATATTTCTACCCTCAGTTCTTTCTGCGTGGATCTCGTTTTAAATGTATTTCCACAAGAACAGGTAACCGTACAATCATAGTAGTCTGGATGTATCTTACTTTTCATACAAAAACACCTCTTAAACACCTCTTAATAAATATTTCTAATTATTCAAATGAAAAATGATATCATAAATAATTATGTAAGTCACTAAGGAATCAGTTATGAGTTAGCTACAAAGATTTGCTGTTGTTCTGAAAACTAGCCTTAAGGGCATTTAGGAAATCCGTATTGGTCTTTGTTTTCTTAACATAATCTATCAGCTGCTCAATAGCAACCTCGGGCTCTTTCTCATGTATGATTCTCCTAAGCCTCCAGACCAGTGAAGCCTCCTCTTCATCCATGAGCAGCTCCTCTTTCCTTGTACCTGACTTGGTTATATCAATAGCCGGGAATATCCTCTTATCTGCAAGGGTCCTGTCCAGCTTGAGCTCCATATTGCCCGTACCCTTAAACTCCTCAAATATTACATCGTCCATGCGGCTGCCTGTCTCTATCAATGCAGTGGCCAGAATGGTAAGGCTGCCCCCGTACTCTATATTCCTTGCTGCCCCAAAAAAGCTTTTAGGGGGAAACAATGCTGTGGAATCAACCCCGCCAGAGAGCACCCTTCCGCTTGCGGGTATAGACAGGTTATAAGCCCTGGCCAGCCTGGTTATGCTGTCCAGCAGTATAAGTACATCCTTGCCATGCTCAACCAGCCTTTTTGCCCTCTGCAGAACCAGCTCAGAAACCTGTATATGGTTATCCGAGGGCTGATCAAAGGTAGATGATATAACCTCCCCTTTTACAGACCTTTCCATATCTGTAACTTCTTCAGGCCTCTCGTCCACCAGAAGGACGATTATATGAACTTCAGGATTGTTTACCGAAACGCTGTTTGCAATCTCTTTTAAGATAGTGGTTTTTCCTGCCTTCGGGGGAGAAACGATAAGGCCCCTCTGGCCCTTCCCGATAGGGGTTATCAGGTCCATTACCCTGGGGGCTATGCCTCCCTTGCCGGTTTCCAGCCTTAACCTATCCTCGGGATATATGGGAGTCAGCCTTTCAAAAGGACCTCTCTTTCTGACAAACTCCGGATTCCCGCCATTGATCTTTTCAATCCTTATTAAAGCATTATACTTCTCATTATCCTTCGGGGGCCTGACCTGTCCGTAAACTTCATCTCCCTGCCTCAGCCTGAACCTCCTTA
Organism: Actinomycetota bacterium; assembly: GCA_051744345.1. Lineage (GTDB taxonomy): Bacteria > Actinomycetota > Humimicrobiia > Humimicrobiales > Humimicrobiaceae > Halolacustris. The sequence goes on along the minus strand of JBNJCW010000036.1, from coordinate 7,580 downwards.
TCTGCGACTGGGAAACATAAATATCCTTATTCCCTGGAAGATAACCGCTTACCCTTAAAAAGCCATAACCGTCTGCAAGTATATCCAGTATCCCCCTCATCCTCTCTTCATATACTTCCAGTTCCTTGGTCTTGCCTTCACTTTGGATATAGGTCATTTCCGTAGCTGCTTCTTCAGATCTTTTTTCTGTTTTTTCTGTTTTTTTAGCAGCTTCAGAGCTTCCGTCACCGGAGGAAGCCTCCATTATCTTTTCAATAAGTTCATCTTTCTTAAGCTTGGAATAACCATTAACATTCAGCTGTTTGGCTATCTCCCTTAAGTCAAGAAGCTTTTTAGAGTTTAATACCTCTTTGTTCATTTCATTCATTTTCAAACATACCTTGCCTTTCTAACAAAATATATGCGTCTTAGATAAAGATTTTTATCTGTAAGTTAAATATTAAAAAATGGAAAAAATTTGATATCAATCGGGTTAGCTCAAATAGTGCAAACCTATCACCACTTTTTGAAAAAGTACTGTAAAGGACGAAGAAAGCCCAAACATATTAATTAATGAATAATCCTTATGATAATATAGTTAAATGGAAAAAAAATCAAGTGCTTTTTTCTAAAGGGGCCCTTTTAGTTAAGTTGTCTTATGGCTTAACAACTATTTTAAAGCAGGGGCCTACTATTTTCTGTTTATTCATCACGGAATTATAGATGCTTTCTTCTTAAAACCGCAATCCATCCAGTAGAAGTCTGCCAATAGGTCTATAGGCCAGGTAAAAAAATTTTTTAAAAGAATTATAATTATACCCCAAATTAACCCGGAACATCTCTAAAAACAACTCCCAGGGAATTATTTCACCAGCTTCTATGGGATATTTTTCCTGGCATACTACCAAAAGGTTTTTCACTTTTCCCTCTTCTCTGAGTGCCTTTAGGCTTCTAAGGCAGATGCCATAGACTTGTTTCCCAGATTTTATTTCAACAGCAGCAAGCTTTTTACCCAAGATAAAATCAACTTCAAACCCACCGCTGGTACGCCAGTAGGTTATCTCAAGTTCCGGGTTTTTATAATATTTGTAAGCCCTTATTGCAAACCCTTGTTCCGGGATAAGTCCCTGCTATCCCGAAACAAGAGCCATAAATCATTATAATTTCGGCAATTTCTGCAGGGCCTCCTTTATCATCTCATCGGGATACTCGTAATCTTCCAGATTTCCTGCCAGGTAATTCTGGTAAGCAGAAAGATCAAAATGCCCATGGCCACTGAAATTAAAGGCTATGGTCTTTTCCTCTCCGCTTTCCTTGCATTTTAATGCTTCATCGATAACTGCCTTTATGGCATGTGCCGTTTCCGGAGCAGGTATTATCCCTTCGGTCTTGGCAAAGGCAAGTGCAGCCTCAAAAACAGGGTTCTGGGGAAGTGCCAGTGCCTCGATTATCTTTTCATTGTACAGCAGGCTTACCTGCGGCGCCATCCCATGATACCTCAGGCCCCCTGAATGGATGGGAGCAGGTATAAAGTCATGGCCCAGGGTATACATCTTAGCGATAGGCGCCATCTTTGCAGTATCACCGTAGTCATAGGCAAAAGGCCCCTTGGTAAGCGTGGGGCAGGCAATAGGCTCCACAGCTATAATCCTCATATCCTTTCCTCCCAGCTTATCGGGAATAAAAGGAAATGCAAAACCGGCAAAATTACTACCTCCTCCCACACAACCTATTAAGATATCCGGATAAAGCCCTGCCTTTTCAAATTGTTTTTTTGTCTCCAGCCCGATTACTGTCTGGTGCAGAAGCACATGGTTTAATACGCTGCCCAGGGAATAGTGGGTATTTTCATCCTTTACCGCTTCTTCAACAGCCTCGCTTATGGCAATCCCCAGGCTGCCGGGAGAATCAGGGTTCTGGGCCAGAATGTTTTTTCCTGACTGGGTATTCTCTGAAGGAGAAGGGAAAACATTAGCGCCCCATACCTGCATCATAACTTTCCGGTATGGTTTCTGGTCATAGCTTACCCTAACCATATAAACAGTCAGCTCCAGCCCTAACATATTGCACGCAAAAGCCAGCGCGCTGCCCCACTGGCCTGCTCCCGTCTCTGTGGTAAGCCTGTTTATGCCTTCCTTCTTGTTGTAATAAGCCTGGGCCACCGCTGTATTTGGCTTATGGCTTCCGGGGGGAGAAACACTTTCATTCTTATAGAAAATCTTTGCCGGCGTGCCCAGGTATTCTTCCAGCCTTTCTGCCCTTACCAGAGGAGTGGGCCTCCACATTGAATATATATCCAGCAGCTGCTCAGGTATGTCTATAAACCTGTCTGTGCTCACCTCCTGCTTTATTAGTTCCATGGGAAACATTACCGATAGATCCTCAGGGGTTAGCGGTTTCCCTGTTTTCGGGTGCAGTGGAGGGTCAAGCGGCCTGGGTAGGTCGCTATTTATATTATACCACTGCCTTGGCATTTCACTTTCTGACAGCATTATCTTCTTATCGCTCATTTCCAGCTCCTTTCTCTTTTTATAAATAAAAAAACCTCTCAATATCTCTACTAATGTAGAGACGAGAGGTTAATTCCCGCGGTGCCACCCTACTTCACCAACAAGCATAGCTTTTGGTGCTCTCTTTCGGATACGCATGATACCCTATCCTATGATAACGGAGGAACCCGTCCCAGCCTACTTTCCTTTTCGGTTTTCAGCCAGGCGCCTCACAGACCCATTCAGCAACCAGCTTTGCAGCCACTTTCTCACCAGCTAGTGGCTCTCTGTATGCCGCTTGGCGCTTACTACTTCTGTTCAACGGCTTTGGCAATATTAAATTTTCAAGGTAGGAAAAAATATAGCATATTGTAACAATTTTGTCTATCACTTAAAAAAATACACCTGATTTGCAGTCAGTTGCCTATAATATCTATAAAGTTATGAACCACCTCCGGATCAAACTGGCTTCCCGAAAACCTTTTAAGCTCCTCGATTGCTTCCTGCCTGGGCATAGCCCCCTTATAGGGGCGGTCATTGGTCATGGCATCATAAGCATCCACCACAGAGATAATCCTCGAAATCAGGGGTATTTTACCCCCTTTGAGACCACTGGGATAACCCCCGCCGTCCCACCTTTCATGATGGTAGAGTACAGCTTCAGATATGTGCTTTAAGCCCGGGCTTGACTCAGCAATGCGGTACCCTATTTCCGAGTGTCTTTTCATTACATCCCATTCTTTTTCATCCAGCCTGCCCGGCTTTAAAACTATATTATCAGGTATGGAAATCTTCCCTATACCGTGCAGGGTAACCGCAAGCATAAGGTCATTTAACTGATCATCTGTTAGCCCGAGCTTTTTGCCCAGCTCCCTGCTGTACTTTTTCATTCTCTGCATATGCTCTTCTGTCTCATAATCCCTTTCCTGCAAAGCTTTTTCCAGCGAGGTTATAAGGGAGGAATGTGAGCTTGAGTTTTCAAGCAATTTTTCTTTAAAAAGTTTATCCTCAGCATCCTTTATAATGTTTATTTTATCCCCCTGCTTTGTTTTGCAGGAAACTGCAAAACAAAGGGAGATAGGCAGTATAAAATTCATTTTGGACAGCCCTCTCTCAATTCTTTTTATAATAACCTCCGCCTGCGCCCTGCCTGTGCCCGAAAGCAGTATAGCAAATTCATCCCCTCCCCACCTGGCAACAATCTCGCCTTTACGCAGCACTGATTTTACCATCCTGCCTATAGATGAAATTATCCTGTCACCCTCTTTCTGGCCGTAACTGCTGTTTACCAGCTTCAAGCCGTTTATGTCACAAAGTATAAGGGTTAGCGGATACTCTTTTTTGAGTTCCGCGCGGTTAAGCTCTTCCACAAGAAAAGCCCGGTTATAAAGAGTGGTAAGCCGGTCATGCAGGCCCAGGTAATCCTTCTGCTGTTCAATATTTTTCTGTTCAGTAATATCCCTTCCCGACCCGATAACATACATAAGGTTTCCATCCTTATCCAAAACTCCCTTGTTAATCCAGGATATCCATCTCTTCTGGCCATCCTTTATAGCAGTCTGCAGTGAATAGGAAACATAGGGAGGCATTTTTGCCTGGTTAAAAGCAACAAGTGCTGCTTCCTTTTCCTTGGGGCTAACATTCTGGATAAAACTTTTACCCAGAAGCTCTTTTTCGTTTTTTCCATAAAACCTGCAGTAGGAAGGGCTTGCAAAAAGGGCCTTCCCACAGTCTACTTTGTTTATCAGCTCTGTCTGGTTATCGATAATGAGCCTGTATTTTTCTTCATTTTCCTTCAGCCGCCTGATTATGCTCCTCTGGCTGGCAATATCCCTTATATAACCGCCGATTCCCGTATCTCCTCCAGGCATTTCCAGCTTGAATTTCCTGGTCTCGTAAACATCCTCTCCCATCTTCTCTATACTGGTAACCACTTTCTTTGACCCCAATGCCTTAATATCTGAAAGCTTGCAGTTGTTGGCATAGGCATTATCCATAAGCTGGTAATCTGTTTTGCCTTCAATCTCATCTCTTGCCTTCCCAAAGAAATCAGCCAGGGAGCTGTTTGCCATTATATACCTCAGCTTTTCATCCTTTAAAAAGACCATGTCTTCTGTAGAATTAAAAAAGGTATCATAGAGCTTCCGGTTATAGTCCAGAGTATCAGCAAGCCTTTGTTTTCCTACTGCATCTGCTACCATCCCTCCCATAAGCTCCACCAGCTTCTTTCCGCAGCTGCGCCAGCATCCTTTCCCTTCGGGGCTCTCCAGGCCCATTAAACCCAAAATACTGTCCCCGCTATACAAAGGGGCAAACAATACCGGGCCATAGCCGTTTTTCAAACAACCCCGCACCTTACTGGAACGGAAAACTTCTCGCATATCATCCGACCATACAGCCTCCCGGCCATGTATTTTTTCCAAGCACCGGACCAGATCATCTAAAGACAAATCCTTTAAAGCCCTGATTCTGGGTTCAGCCCCCCTGCTGCACCATTCACAGACACTGCTTATATGCTTGCGGTCACTGCTTAACAAAAACAAAAAACAGCACCCGGCGTCCAAAAATTGCCCCAGCATTTCCAGAACCCTGTTTAGCTTTTTATCCAGATTCCTATTCCCTGATTCTGCCAGCTCCCTTGATACCCCGATTGCTGTATCAATAATTGAGCGGGGCTGCAAGTATTACTTTTCTGCTGGAAAAGAACAGTTGTCCACCAGGACAACAGCAATCTTTCCGTTACCATCTGCAGGTCCCATACTCACATATACCTTGTTTCCCTCTTTGGTTTCTGCGGTGCAGCATGTTCTCAGGGTGCCTGCTTCGGCCATTTCTCTTAATGCCTCTTTTAGGTCGTAGGAGGAACTTCTGCTGAAAAGGGTTAAAAAATTTTTTAACTGGTTTTCGGGAAATTTTTCCTTTGCCTGGCTGTGGGCAGAAAGTATTTTACCTCTGGTGTTTAATATAAATAAGGGCAGAGGGATACAATTAGTAGTATCCTTAAAACTTATCATATAAAATACAAACCATATAATAAATAATTAATACATAATTTATACTAACAAATAGTTGATTAATTGTCTATATTTTTATAGCAAGATAAGTAAAGAAATTATTAGAAAGAAGGAATGATGCTGGTGGCCCACATGCCGTGGACCACCTTCTTAAGGCCGCCTGTTATATATAATTCTACCCGCCTGAAATATTTTATTCAAGGCAAACCGGCTGTACACAAGATTATGCTGATTGCTTATAGAAACCAATGGACAAGCAGAAGGAAAAATATTTATTTATCCCTGAATATTTATATGGTTTCAGGAGCAAATAGGGAGGTATGCATATACAGCTTGCAAGCCTGAATAGCAGCTTCGGTCTGTAATGCCGTTTTAGGGTATTTTTAAAAAACTTAAGACGATTTTTTTAAATGAAGCTTAACGGTAAATGTACTGCTGGCTGGGGTAACTTCCCAGCACCTTGTTGTAAAGCTCTCCGAAATAATAATTTAAGATAAGGTCGGTTAGAGTAAAATACCTCCCGGTGGTCAGCCTTGGCTCGCCTACCACTCCGCCCAGCTCAGCCGCTATTTCTATAGCGTCCTTGTATGTGCCCAGCTCATCAATCAGGCCAAGCTCCAGAGCTTCTGTGCCCAGGTATATCCATCCGGTTGCCAGCTCCTGCACTTTATCTGCTTCCATCTCCCGGCTCTGGGCAACGTCATCTATAAACTGCTGGTAGATCTTTTCTGTCTGTTCTTCTAAAAGCTTTCTTTCCTCTTCACTCATAGGCCTGTCAGAGCTTCCGATATCCTTGTATTTTCCCTGTTTGATGGTGGTGTATTCAATACCCAGCTTATCATAGAGCCCTTCAAGGTTTACCACCTGCAGGATAACCCCAATGCTACCCACCGAAGACGCCCGGTTGGCAACAATAACGTCTGCCGCACTTGAAATATAATAGGCGCCCGAGGTGCAGCTGTCTGAAACTGATACCACTACCGGCTTGGTGACTTTTTTTATCTCCTCAAATATTTCCTGGGATGCAGCAGGGCTCCCCCCGGGGCTGTTAACCCGGAGCAAAACTGCCTTTATGGCCGTATCTTTTTCTGCCGCTTCCAGCTGAGCTATAACCTGCTCGGGAGTTGTGCCTCCTACCCCCAGAATACTCGCCTGAGAGGAAGCAGAGATAAGCCCTTCTATCCTTATCTCGTATATGTTTGCCGCCCTGGTAGTATCGGTAACACTTCCGCTGATAATTCCCAGAAAGAAACATCCTCCTGAAACCAGGAAAAGAAAGGCCAGACAGGCCACTATGATACCTACAATTTTACCGGTGCTCATTTTTGCCATAATTTGCCTCAGCTTAAATATTAAATGTATTTTAGCAAAAATATACTTGCGTTTCCTCTATAAAATAATTAGAGCCCTTTTAAGAGGTTCCTGCGGTGGGGCCTGCCCGCGGCCAGCAAAAACAGAAAGCAGAAACCCAAAGATAATGACCGGGGCTTAATAAATCCTTATGTTTTTCCGGGTTACGGTTAATATGCTCCGCTTGCCCTGTACTGTATTATCCCTCATGTGCTCCTTTGTAATTAAAATCATCCAGAATATTTTGAATTTTTTCACTTGAATCTAGGTATCTCAATCTTTATAGAATCCCAAACCAATTTGAAATCTGCGGTAAAATACCCATGTATTAACTTATCTCTCATGCCTGCCATTTGTTTCCAGGGAACTCCAGGATATTTGATTCTTATATGCTCAAATATAAGTTTTATCGCTTCTCCAAATTTCTCGATTTGCTCCATAGAAGCAAGAACATCTTTTATAAGGATCTTGTAATTCCTCATATATTAACAACCTCTCTTAATATATTATCCTTAAGTTCCGCTCTTATTGCCCTCCGGGAAACAACATCAACCTTCCTGTTTAACTTCTCTTCAAGAAAATAGCCTAGACCAACCAGATCAAAAAGAGTGGCCCCCTCGCTAAACTCAACAAGAATATCTATATCGCTGGACTTTTTTTGTTCTCCTCTTGAAGATGAACCAAAAACTCCAATTATTTCCGCTTTAAATTCTTTCTTCACCTGTTCTTTTATGTCTTTTAATACAAT
>JBNJCW010000035.1:0-19715 GCA_051744345.1 Actinomycetota bacterium | reverse complement strand
ATAATTCCAAAAGATGCAATCTTGCTGCTTTTGTCCAAATTCATTATCGTAACCCCCTGGGTTGAGCGGCCGGTCCTGGATATGGATTTTGCCTGTGTGCGGATAAGTACCCCGTTTGTAGCTATTACCATAATATCCTGGCCTTCTTTTACAATGCCGGCACCGGCAAGCTTCCCCTTCTTTTCGGTCATCCTTATGGTAAGTACCCCCATTCCTCCCCTGCTCTGCCTGTTATACCTGGAAAGGGGGGTCCTCTTGCCATAACCGTTTTCAGTTAGCACAAAAAGGTCCGCATCCAGGTCCTTTACTACCATCATGGTAAGGACCTCATCACCTTTGGCCAAACTCATACCCTTAACCCCTGTTGCTGTCCTCCCCATAGGCCTGCAGTCTTTTTCAGAGAACCTTATGGCTTTGCCCTTTCTGGATACCAGCACAATATCATCACTTCCGCTGGATTTCTCTACCTTTATTAATTCATCGCCCTTCCTGATATTAATAGCGATTATACCGTCCTTCCTGGAAGTATCGTAGGCAGTTATGGGTGTCTTTTTAACCAGGCCCTTCCTGGTAGCCATTACCAGGTAGTCGTCCTCGTTATAGTCTTTTACAGCTATGATGGCGGCAACCTTCTCCCCGGAGCTGAAAGGCAGTATGTTTACTATAGCTTTTCCTTTGGAAGCCCTGCTGCCCGTTGGAAGCTCATGGACCTTAAGCCGGTACACTTTGCCCTTATTTGAGAAAAACATTATGTAATGGTGGGTTGAAGATATGAACAGATGTTCAACAAAATCATCCACCTTAAGATTCATTCCGCTTACCCCCCGGCCTCCCCTTCTCTGCTTCCTGTAAGTAGTAACCGGGACCCTTTTGATATATCCGGAGTGGGTAACCGCTATGACATTTTCCTCTTCGGGTATCAGGTCTTCAATTTCCAGGTCTGCCGAGGTTGAGGTTATATCTGTCCTTCTGGCATCCGAATATTTTTTCTTAATATCCATAAGCTCTTCTTTTATGACACCGTATATGAGCTTGTCGCTGCCCAAAAGCTCTTTTAGCTCCTTTATCTTTTTCAGAAGTTCTTTATGCTCGTTTTTAACCTTGTCCCTCTCCAGGCCGGTAAGCCTCTGCAGCCTCATATCCAGTATAGCCTGAGCCTGTATATCTGTAAGCTTGAACTTTTTAATCAATCTCTTTTTAGCGGTAGGCACATCCTTGGAAGACCTTATAGTCTTTATAACCTCATCCAGATTATCCAGAGCTATCAGCAGGCCTTCCAGCACATGGGCCCTTTCTTCAGCCTTCCTGAGATCATACCTGGTTCTTCTTACCACCACATTGTAGCGGTGTTTCTTATATTCCTCTATAAGCTGAAGCAGATTTAATGTCCTGGGCACCCCGTCGACCAGGGCAATCAGGATAATTCCAAAGGTTTCCTCAAGCTGTGTATTCTTGTACAGGTGGTTTATCAAAACATTGGGCTCTACATCCTTTTTTAGCTCTATTACCACCCTCATGCCTGCCTTATCCGACTCATCCCTCAAATCACTTATACCCTCCAGTTTCTTTGCCCTTACCAGCTCTGCGATCTTTTCAATCTGCCTTGCCTTGTTAACCTGATAGGGCAGCTCGCTTATAATGACCTGGGGTTTTGCTTTTTTAGGCTGCTCAAGATGGACCCTTCCCCTGATAACCACTCTTCCCCTGCCTGTGCGGTAAGCCTGGACTATTCCGTCAACCCCCATTATTATACCCCCGGTAGGAAAATCAGGCCCCTTAACTATTTTCATTAAATCCTTTACCGAGGCCTTTGGGTGGTCAATATAGTGCACAATAGCATCAACTACCTCCCCCAGGTTATGGGGGGGGATATTGGTAGCCATACCCACAGCTATTCCCGAAGAGCCGTTAACCAAGAGATTGGGAAACTTGGCCGGCAAAACACCGGGCTCCTTAAGGGAGCTGTCAAAATTGTCAACAAAATCAACCGTCTCCTTCTCCAGGTCAACCAAAAGCTCTTCAGCAATGCGGGAAAGCCTTGCTTCCGTATACCTCATCGCCGCAGCGCTGTCTCCGTCGACAGAGCCAAAATTTCCGTGCCCGTCTATAAGGGGATAGCGCTGGGAAAAATCCTGGGCCATCCTAACCATAGAGTCGTAAACGGCAGTATCGCCGTGAGGATGGTACTTACCCAGAACCTCCCCTACAATCCTTGCGCATTTCTTAAAGGGAGCATTATGGGTCATCCCCATATCCTTCATGGCATAAAGTATCCTTCTGTGTACAGGCTTTAGGCCATCTTTTACATCCGGAAGCGCCCTGCCTATTATCACGCTCATGGCATAACTTAAGTAGGACTCCTGCATTTCGGATTCTATTTCAATATTCTTAACTTTTCCCCTTAATTCAAATACCATAGCCTGCCTTCTTAGACGTCAATAAACGAAACATCTCTTGCATTCTTCTCTATAAATTCCCTCCTGGGCTCAACCTTATTGCCCATAAGGGTTGAAAATATATCATCAGCTATAAGGGCATCCTCTATTTCCACTTTTAAAAGGGTTCTTGTTTCCGGATTCATTGTAGTCTCCCAGAGCTGTTCTGCATCCATTTCCCCTAGACCCTTATACTGCTGTACCTCCATCTTCGCACCTTTTAACTTTTCGGTAACGGTCTGCAATTCCTTTTCGCTGTAAGCATAAAAAACCTCCTTGCCGCTTTTAATCTGGTAAAGAGGGGGCTGGGCTATATAGACATAGCCTTCTTCCAGCAGCCCGGGCATATACCTGTAAAGAAAAGTCAATATCAGGGTCCTGATATGTGCACCATCAACATCAGCATCAGTCATAATAATGATTTTGGAATAACGGGCATTCTTTATGTCAAATTCCTCATCAATGCTGGTGCCCATAGCGGTTATGATAGCCTGTATTTCCACACTGTTTAGTATCTTGTTAAGTCTTGCCTTTTCCACATTTAAAATCTTGCCCTTAAGCGGAAGTATAGCCTGGAACCTCCTGTCCCTGGCCTGTTTAGCGCTGCCTCCGGCAGAATCACCCTCTACAAGGAAAAGCTCGCAAAACTGGGGGTCAGTAACCGAACAGTCAGCAAGCTTTCCGGGTAGGGAGCTGCTTTCCAGCAGCGATTTTTTCCTGGTGAGATCCCTGGCCTTCTTGGCAGCACTCCTGGCTCTTGCAGCCTCAAGGCCCTTGCTTACTATTATCTTGCCCACCGAAGGATCCTCTTCCAAAAATTCCGCCAGCTTCGAGTTAACTGTACTCTCTACAAAACCTTTTATCTCGCTATTGCCCAGCTTGGTTTTGGTCTGTCCTTCAAACTGGGGTTCTTTTAACTTCACACTTATAATCGCGGTAAGGCCTTCCCTTATATCTTCCCCGGTAAGGTTGTCATCTTTTTCCCTTAGCAGCTTATTTGACCGTGCATAATCATTAATGGTTCTGGTTAAAGCTCCCTTAAAACCGCTTAAATGGGTTCCGCCTTCTGTAGTATTGATATTGTTGGCAAAAGAGAAGATGCTTTCCGCATAGCCGTTGGTATACTGCATGGCTATTTCCAGTTCATGTTTCTCTGCCCTGCCGGTTATGTATATAATTTTTTTATGCAGGACATCTTTTTTCTCACAAAGGTATTTAACAAAATCTACTATTCCCCCTTTATACTGGAATACATCCTTCTTCTCTTCCCTGTCCCTGCGGTCCAGAAGGATAATCTTAAGCCCCTGGTTTAAGAAAGCCATCTCCCTCATCCTGCTGGCAAGTATTTCATACTTATAATCTATATCCTCAAATATCTCAGGGTCAGGATGAAAAGTTATAACTGTGCCGTGGCTCTGGGTAGCTTCTCCTTTCTTAAGCCCGGTTACAGGCTCGCCCCGGGCATATTCCTGCCTGTATACATTCCCATCCCTTCTCACTTCAACCATCAGTTTTTCTGATAGGGCATTTACCACTGATACGCCTACTCCATGCAGGCCTCCTGATACCTTATAACCCTCTCCGCCAAACTTGCCGCCGGCATGCAGTTTAGTTAAGACAACCTGTACAGCAGACATATTGTATTTTTCCACCTTCTTTACCGGTATGCCCCTGCCGTTGTCCACCACTGTAACCGAGTTGTCTTCATTGAGCACCACCAGTATATTGTCGCATACCCCGGCCATGGCCTCGTCTATACTGTTATCAATTACCTCGTATATAAGGTGGTGGAGCCCTCTTGACCCGGTAGAGCCGATGTACATGCTGGGCCTTCTCTTCACAGCCGATAAGCCTTCAAGGACGGTAATGTCTTTTGCATCGTAATTTGACTTTTTCAAAAATTACACCTCTTAAAAAAATTCCCTGTACATAAATAAAGGGTAACAAGTAAGCAGCCCTAAAGCCCTTTCGGTTAATACTCATTACCCCATATCATTTAATTTTAGGGTAAACTATTTATATTTATATTGATATATATTATAACATATTTTTACTGAAATTTTAGCACTTATCAGTCAATATCCGGCTTAAATCTCACCCCTTTTACCAGATCGCAGCCAAGGTAGCTGTTTATCCTTTTAACCAGCCGGCCGGACATAAGGTCCAGCTCATTTGCCCAGGTGGAATTGGCACAAGATACATAAAGTGTGCCCTCCCTGAATCTCCTGGGCTTTGATTTTTCACTGATCTGCTCTCCTACTATTTCCTCCCAGTGATTAAAGATAGCAGAAATGGTAAGCTTATTGCCTACATCCAGCTCGGTGATAACCTTTTTTAATACATTATCCAGTGATTCTACACCCATCTTGCTCCAAAAGCTGCCGCTATGCCCAAATCTGCTCCAAACAATTAATGACATTATAGCAAAGTGGCATCGGGAATTGAATTAATCGGCAAACCTTTCTATGAAGTAATCTAAATTGTTCATATCCATGTAGGCATATAAAAGGAATTTTATAAGAATTGGTCTCATAGGCCAATATACAGACTATAAAATACAAGATTTATCCATAAGATCTATAGCTATGCTTTTTTACTATTAAATTCTACTATTTTTTCCCAATCTATTTCACCTTTTGAGTCGCAGAAATTTTTGTTAAATTCTTTGGTAAATTTTTCTAAAACTCTCAGGTACTGCTCATTAAAGTTTACATTCCTGCTTCCGTCTGCGATATACCCCAGCGGTTCGATTATCTCTGTATACAAATTTTCTTCACCAGATATAAGTTGCCAAAATTCTTGGCCGCAATACATAAAATAGTCGCCTTTGTCTTTATTTTTGCACTTCCCGTAGCAGCAACCATTTACTGCAATAACTTCTATATTTGATTTACTTGTCCTCAGTCTCCTTTTCGCTTTCCTGAAATTATCTTTAAGCCTTTCTATTTGCTGGCTATTTCCCCAATTCGGACCAGACTTTATTGAAACTATATACCTTTTATTATCTTTATTAAATTCCAGATCTATTCCTTCAGAGGAAGATTTGTTCCCATTGTAAATTTTTTTATTTATAAAGATTGCTAATTGTTCAAGAAAATCCCCAAAAATTGTCTCTTCTCGTGAAGAAAGGCGGGCATCTAATAAAATCCTTATCATATCTTCTGGAGTTTTAATATCCAAAGTTTTAAAAAGATAAGGATTCTTTCTCTTTAAAACATCTTTTAATCTTAATTTGCTTAAATGGGCTATTCTCGATTTTTGTAAACTGGATAAATTTTTTTTTATATACTTTTCAATATCTTCCTTGTTTAATTTATGCATTCTAGCTCCTTTAATAGTTTATAAGTATATTCAATAAAAATTAAGATAGTCTCTCTTTTGCTGTTTTACAATACTCTTTTACATTATCAATCCCAATGTAAATTCTACTCATTTTTTTTGCTACCACTGCGGTGGTTCCTGAGCCAACAAAAGGATCTAAAACCACATCCCCCTCCTTAGTAAAAAGTTTTATAAACCATTGAGGTAAGCTAGCTGGAAAAGCAGCACTATGGTTTTTGTAAGAACATTCTGTTGCTACATGTAACACATTGGTGGGGTATACTTTATTCCTATTAACCCATTTTGAAACATTTTTTCCGAATCCACTGTTTGACTTAGATTCATCTCTTATTTTGTCTGTCTTACTTAATTTTTTTAACCTCGATTTTGACCAATCACCTATTGGGATCATGACTTCTTCTTGATACATTGAAAATTTTTTATTTTTATTAAACTGTAAACATCTTTCCCACGCATCTCTGAATCTATTAGGCCATTTCCCAGGATAGCAGTTTTTTTTGTGCCATATAAATTCTTCTGTCCAAAGCCACCCCTGTTTTCTCATCTCAATGATAATTTCCAGAACGAACGTATGTCTTTCACCATTCACAACTCTTTCTTTAATATTTAATATAAAAGTGCCGGTTGGTTTGAGAACTCTTAGAAATTCTTTTGCTTTGGGAAGAAACCATTCTGGATAATTATTCGGATGTATGCCGCCGTAAACTCTTTTTCTACTATCTGAATATGGTGGTGATGTAACAATTAAATCAATTGAATTTGAAGGAAACTCTTTAATTACTTTTTCACAATCCCCACAGATTATAACATTTTTTGGTAATTCTTTTCCCATATTGAAGCTTCCATTGCAATAAAAGTTATTGCTGTAAAAACATTATAATAAAATATCATTTAATTGAAATACTATTTTCAAGAAAAATAATTATAGCTATCTTTTTATATTAAAAAGTAAGATAGAAAATTTAATTGATAAGCTATACTCTTTGACTTACATTATTCTCTTAAGGTTCCCGTTTTTTACCTCATACTTTCCGCAGATATTTATCTTCAAATCATTTAGGTAATTAACATTGGCAGCAGTTATAAAGGCCTGGAACCTGTCTCCCAGTTTTTCAATCAGCAGCTGCTTCCTGGTAATATCAAGTTCAGAAAGTACATCATCCAGCAAAAACAATGGGGAGAGGCCAAGTTTTGCCCCAATAAAAAGAAGCTCACATAACCTCAGGGAAAGTGAAGCTATCCTCTGCTGGCCCTGGGAGCCAAAATTTCTCAGGTCCCTGCCCTCAAGAGACAGGTAGACATCATCGCGGTGGGGCCCGATGGTAGTGGCAGCCAGTGCCATATCCTTTTTAGAAAACCTTTCCATGCTCTTTTTATACTGTTCATGGATATCATCCAGGCTGCCTTCCCCGCCCTGCCTCTGCCAGCTGGCAATATAGCTCATCCCGGCACCGCTTCCCCCAAAAAAATAATCCATATGGCGGCCAAATTCCTCTTTTATGGCATCTAAGAGCTTTATGCGGTATTCCATTATGCTTTTCCCGTAACTTATGAGTTTTTCATTCCATACCTGCAGGGTAGGATTTTCCGGACCGGCGTTCTGCCCCATGCTCTTTAGAAGGGAATTTCGCTGAGCCAGGGTTTTCTGGTACTTGAGCCTCAGCTCCGGGAAACCCTTAACCGTCCGGTCAAGAATCCCATCAAGGTAAGCCCTCCTGTAAGAAGGGCTCCCTTTTATCAGGTTCAAATCCTCGGGAGAGAATACCACTGCCGGCATTAGATTGATAAAATCAGCCTTCTTTTTCCTGTATACCTTATCCACCCTTATCTTATAGCCACCGTCCCGCCTCAGCTCTATTTCGATAAGGCTGCTTTTACCCCCGGAGACCGCCTGCGCCCTCAGCAGGGCATAATCCCTGCTGGAATTAATAATCTCTCTGGTACTGGAACTCCGATGGGATTTTCCGGCAGAAAGATAATATATGGATTCCAGGAGGTTGGTCTTTCCCTGGCCGTTGTCGCCAACTATCAGTATGGTGCCCCTGTCAAAACTGGTATTTACATGCCCATAATTTCTGAAATTCTTTAGCTCTAGGTTTTTTAAAAACACATCAACTCTTTTAAATCTATCTGCAGCCGCTGCATGAAGCACAGGAACCGGAACAGCTGGAACCATTGTCCCCGGAAGAACCGCTGGATGGGCTCTTTAAGCTAACTCCCGAAAATACCCTCACCATATTTTTACTGCTGCAGTGCTCACATTTGATGGGGCAATCATCCCCCCTTATAACCAGCTCGGAAACCTGGCCGCATTCATTACATTTGTAATCCACAAATCTCAATTTAACCTCCTGGTAGGCAGCTGCCCTTTGCTAATAAATAAAATATGAATAAATAAGGCAAAAATCAAGACCCAACCAATTATATCACTCTGGCAAAGGACAAAGAAATAGCATATCATATTATATTTAAATGACAATTTTACTAGGAGCTGGTAATGGAAATTGACATTAAAACCTATATCCCCGGCAAGATAATATGCGTGGGCATGAATTACAAATCCCACATAGATGAGCAGGACGGCCGTTTCCCCGAAAGGCCGGTACTTTTTTCCAAAGCCAACAGCAGTATCATAAAAGATGGGGACAATATCACCTATCCCCCGGGGATAAAGGAGCTGGATTATGAGGTTGAGCTGGCGGTAGTAATGGGAAAGCAGGCCTCCAGTATAAGCGAGGACGAGGCCTACAAATACATTTATGGCTATACCATAATAAACGATGTTACCGCCAGGGATGTGCAGGGAAATGAAGGCCAGTGGTACAGGGCAAAAAGTTTTGATACCTTCGCGCCAATCGGGCCTGATATTGTAAGCCCCGAAAAGATTGGCAGCCCCCAGAACTTAAACCTGCGCTCCTATGTAAACCGGGAGCTAAGGCAGAATTCCAATACATCAGATATGGTATTCGGTATTAAAAAATTAATATCATACATATCTCAGTCAATCACCCTGAAACCGGGAGACCTTGTAGCCACCGGCACCCCTGCGGGTGTAGGTGTGTTCATGAAACAAAAAAAGCTTCTAAAACCCGGGGATGAGATAATCTGTGAGATTGAAAAAATAGGCAAACTCAGCAATATGGTGGCATCTTTCTGATGGCAGAACTGGCTGAAATATTTGTAGGTGCCATGGTAGTCGGTTTTTCAGGGGCGCTTGTGCCCGGGCCGATGCTTACCCTGACCATTTCCAGTGTGGCCCAAAAAGGTTTCTGGGCATCCTTTTACATATCCCTGGGACATTCCGTACTGGAGCTTCTGCTGATTTTAAGCTTTTTTATGGGCATACTCAAATTACTGGATAACCAGCTTCTGATGAAAATAATTGGCATACTGGGAGGGCTTTTTTTGCTTTATCTTGGCGGCAACCTAATTTATTCGGTGTTCAAAAAAAAGATAAGCATAGACCTCAGCCGGCCAAAAGGGAAGATAAACCCGGAAAAGTACTACTCGGCCAACTTTATGCTAAAAGGTGCAATGGTTAGCCTCATCAACCCATACTGGTACATATGGTGGGTAAGCATAGGTGCAGCATTTATGATTAGAAGCGTTAAGTTCAATATAGCAGGGGTAAGCTCTTTTTTTCTGGGCCATATAAGCGCAGATTTTATATGGTTTATGTTTATAGGTTTTCTGGTAAACAGCGGAAGGAGGTTTTTAAACCAGAAGGTTTACCGCATAATTTTGGTTTTATGCGCTGCTTTCTTAATATATTTGGGCATAAAATTTATCATTGATTTTGTGGGGTAGTTTAGGTATTTATGCATAAATATATTCTTCTGGTAGAATGATAGAAAGGAGGTGGAAATGGAAAAAATAATAGTCTATTCAACACCAGCCTGCCCTTACTGCAGGATGGTTAAAGATTATCTGAAAGAGAAACACATAAATTTTGAAGATGTAGATATAAGTTCTGACAGGCAAAAGCTTGACCAGATGGTAAAAAAATCAGGCCAGATGGGAATACCTGTGATTGATTTTGGCAAAAAGATTATTGTGGGCTTTGAAAAGGAAGAAATAGATTCAGCCATAAAGGAGTTAAACCATGGATAAGATAATTGTTTATTCAACTGAAACCTGCCCCTTCTGTAAAAAAACCAAAGATTACCTTAAGTCCAGGGGAGTAAATTTTGATGATATAGACGTAGCCCTGGAAAGGGAAAGGCTCGAAGAGATGATTGAAAAATCAGGCCAGATGGGGGTACCGGTTATAGACATAAACGGAAAAGTTATTGTTGGCTTTGACCAGAAAGAAATTGACAAACAGCTGGAAAAAGGCAAAAGATAGGCTATGGATTATGTATTCAGCTTACGAGAAATAGAAGTTACAGACTTTGAAGACCGGCTGGTAAAATTTGCATTTGGTAGCCAGGGCAGGGAAAAAACCGATACCCTTAATCTGGGTATTGTAGAGTTTAAAACCAACCAGAAAGCCAGTCCCCATACCCATGATGTGGATGAAGCCCTGTATGTGCTTTCAGGCAGGGGCAGGATCAAAATAGACGGTAATTATTCTGGCATAAGGGAGGGTGATTTTGCCCTTATACCTTCCGGAAAAAGCCACCTCATTGAAACTGACAGGCAAAACCGCTTGAAGATACTGTTTGTTTTCGGAGGCAAAACATATATAGATTACTGACTCCTGCCCCCAAGCACCCTCAGGCCATTGAATATAACCAGTATAGAGGTGCCCATATCTGCAATAACAGCTACCCATAACCATGCCAGCCCAAAAGCAGCAAGGGCCAGAAAAATTATTTTTACTGAAATAGCGATGGCCATGTTCTGGCGGATGATTGTAGCCACCCTCCTGCCTAACTGGCAGATGAAAGGTATCTTTGTAAGTTCATCGTTCATCAGGGCGATATCAGCACTCTCCAGAGCTATACCGCTGCCCCCTCCGCCCATAGCAATGCCTATGCTTGCCCTGGACAGTGCAGGGGCATCATTTATCCCGTCCCCTACCATTACCGTATGGGCAATAGTTTCCTGAATTTCTTCCAGGTGCCTTATCTTATCTTCAGGCATAAGTTCCGAATAGCACTGATCTATGCTTAACTGGCCGCATACCATGTCCGCTGTTTTTTTGTTATCCCCGGTAAGCATTATAATTTTTTCGGCACCCATATCCTTGAGTTTACCAATCACTTCTGCAGCTTCCGGCCTAAGTGTATCCTGTATGCCAAACACTGCTATTGTTTTTTGTTCATCACCCAGGTAAACCGCTGTCTTGCTGGATGACTCAAGCCTTTTGGCATCCCTGTCCACATCCGGGTTGCATATTTTCTTTTCTTTAAAAAAAGAATGGTTGCCAAGATAGTACTTCCTGCCGTCTACCAAAGCCTCTATTCCTTTTCCCGACACTGCGCTTACTTCTGTGGCCTGCAGCCGGCCTGCCCCCCGGGCCAGGGCAAACTCCTTTATGGCTTCCCCCAAATGATGCTCGGATAAATTCTCTATAGCATAAGCTATGCTTAAGGGTTTATCGCCGTCCTTATATGTTATAAAATCAGTTACCTGGGGCTGGCCCCGGGTAAGGGTCCCCGTCTTGTCAAAAATAAAGGCTTTCGGCCTGCCCACCTCTTCCAGAAATCCTCCCCCTTTTACAAGCACGCCGTTTCTGGCGGCCAGGCTCAGGCCCGAGACTATGGTTACAGGAGTTGATATAACCAGGGCGCAGGGACAGGATATAACCAGCACAACCAGAGCGCGGTATACCCATTCAGACCAGGGCTGGTTAAAAAATAAAGGAGGAAATACTGCAATAATACCGGAAATTCCTATTACTGCCGGGGTATAGATTTTTGCAAACCGGTCAATAATTCTCTGGCTTCTTGCCTTCTTGGCCTGTGCCTCTTCTACCAGCTTTCTTATCCTGGAAACAGTAGAATGGTCGTAATCTTTTAAAACTTCTGCTTCAAGCACTCCGTTTCCATTTATGGTGCCGGCATAAATCAGGCTGCCTTCAGCCTTTTTTATTGGTTTGGATTCTCCGGTTATGGGTGATTGGTTAACATAAGACCTGCCTTCGCTTACGCGGCAGTCCAGCGGTATCCTTTCACCGGGTTTTATGTAAATTACCTGCCCGGCCCGGATCTCTTTTACATCCTTTTTAACCAGCTTTCCTGCTGCCTTGATATGGGCATGCTCGGGAGTAAGGTCAAAAAGCAATTTGACTGCATCCCTTGCCCGCTTAACAGAAAAAGTCTCCAGTGTATTGGCAATATTAAACAGCATTACCACCACAGCGCTTTCTAGAAATTCCCCAATTAGAAAAGCTCCTGCAGCAGCAATTGTAACCAGGAGATTCATATCAAAATTAAGATGCCTCAGGCCCCTAAAACCCTTGTAAGCAGTAAAGTAGAGGCCGATAACAACCGCAGATAAAAAAAGAATCCTGACCCACCATATATTGCCAAATACATAATAGCAGGCAATAGCAGCTATGGTTAAGGCTGCAGATATAATGGTTAGGGAAAGCTCTATTTTTTTTCTTAATGCAAGCTCCATCTTAATAAGGCTCTGCGTGGATTAATACTTCATCAATTTCCTGTACCTTTGTTTTAAGCAGGTCTTCAACTTCGGTTATTATCTTATGGGCCTCCTCTATTTTAAGATTGCCTTCCAGCCTGCAGTGAAAAGCCACATGATAATAGCTGTCTTTTCTAAGTACAGTAAAATTATGGCATGTATCAGGGTTAATAGAAGGGGATATGTTTTCCTTTATATCCTCTATAAGTTTCTCGGACTGCAGGGTTACATCATCCCAGCCGTCCCGGGTAGACATGTCCTCGGAATGTATATATATCCTCCTGAGGCTCTTGATTTGGTCCTTTAGCTGCTTCTCGGTATCTTTGGTAAGTTCCTCCACTTCCCCCAGGTCCATATCCCTTGACAGTTTTACATGCAGGGACACATCCATATCCTTGCCCACCGAATAAACATATACATTATGGACATCCTCTATATCAGGATGGTTTAAGGCTACACCCTTTATATAATCGGAAATATTATCATCTGAGAGCCCTGGTTTTATCTCCACTATTATGTTTGAACCAGGAAAAGTTTCCCTTATCTTTCCCCTGACCTTATCCTTTATATTCTCAGTCTGCGAGAGATAGAAGTTATTGGGAATGGACAGGTCAAGATTTATGAATTTTATGCCCCCCACTTCATGTATCTTCAGATCATTTATTTTCCCTATCTCTTTTATTTTGGCTACTATCCCTCCTATTTCCTCGGTTACTTCCCTGGGTATGTAATCCAGCAGGTTCCTTATAATGCTAACTGACAGCCTGAGGCTTAAGAATATAACCACCAGGGCTACCAGTATGGAAGCTATCGGATCTGCAATATAGATTCCAGCCCTGGCTAGGATGAGCCCTGCTATTACCACCACCGAGCTTACAATATCTCCGCTATAGTTTATGAATTCTGCCCTGAAGGCAAATGAATGGTATTTTTTTGCTGCATTCCTTAAAAGGATCACCCTTATGGTGTTCAGGACTACTGACAGCCCCAGGATAAAAAATATGGGCCAGGTGAGGAATAGTTCAAAGTCCCTGTATATCAGTCTCTGTACTGATTTATAGATTATAAAAAAGCCCAGCCCGGAAATTATTACCACTTCAATAAAGGCAGAAAAATTTTCATATTTTCCATGCCCGTAGGTATGGTCCCTGTCAGCAGGTTTTGTGGACATCCTTATAGCCAGAAAGGTTATGAAAACAGTAACCAGGTCCAGCCCGTTATTCAGGGCTTCAGAAAATATGCCCAGGCTGTTGGAAAGATAGGCTGCCGCCACCTTTGTTATAACCAGAAATATGGAAACTGCAAGCGAAAATGCAGCAATCCTTCTCTTATTCAATGCTTTTAAGTCTTTTTTTACCATAAACAGACCCGTTTGTTTTTACTCTATTTTAATAACTTGCCGGGTTTCTGTAAATCATATTAGACATTACAATATTAATATGTTTTCATATTATTATGTTACTGTTATAATGTAAACAAATATAAGTCAGGTGGATAGATGCAAAAAGATACATTTTACAATTTACATTCAGATATGTGCAAAACCATATCTAATCCCAGAAGGCAGGCTATAATTGACGCCATAAGGTATGAATCCCTAACTGTAAGCCAGATAGTTAAAAAAACGGGCCTGCCCCAGTCAAACATTTCCCAGCACCTGGCAATGCTTAAATCCAAAGGGGTCGTAAACAGCCGAAGGGAAGGCAGCAATATTTATTATTCCATCACCAATCACAAAATCATTAAAGCTTACGACCTTTTAACCGAAGTCTTGAGGGATGAATCCAGCTTAAGAAAAGAAATGGTTAACAGCATTTTCCAAAAAAAGCAAAAGGAGTAAGGTTATGGCAGGCAAAAAAAAATTATCCATGGTGGTATTCAGCGGGGATATGGACAAGCTTATAGCCGCCTTTATAATAGCCACCGGAGCAGCAGCTTCGGATATGGAAGTGACCATGTTCTTTACATTCTGGGGGCTGAGAGCGCTTAAGAAGAAAAAGAGGACAGGTAAGAGCTTTTTGGGCAGGATGATGGGTTTCCTGGAGCGTGGAGACATAAGCAGTGCCTCGCCTTCCAAATACAGCTTCGGGGGCATAGGCAGGCGGTTGTTTAACCGGATGATAAAGTCCAAGAAAGCAACCAGCCTCCCCCAGCTAAGAGATATGGCAATCGAGATGGGGGTCCACCTCTACGGCTGCCAGATGAGCATGGGAATTCTGGAAATATCCAGAGAAGAAATGATCGATGAAGTAAACAGCTGTGTGGGTGTGGGTTTTTTCATAGAAAAAGCCCAGGAATCTGATGTAAACCTGTTTATCTAAAATCAAGGAAACAGGAACTATCCTCAGCAAACAGGTCTCTGCTGAATGCAAGCGCCCTACCCCGGCAGCCTCCGCATATCCCCTTATATCTGCAGTCTGCGCACCTTCCTTTCAGTGTTTCCCTGTTTCTGAGTTTTTTAAGTAATTCATTTTTTCTCCATACTTTAGAAACGTCATCTTCCCTTACATTGCCCAGGCTTGTTTCTACAAAAGGGCAGGGCCAGAGCTCACCGTTGGCCTTTATATACAACAGGCCTCTTCCGGCTGAACAGCCATGAAAAAGCTTTTCAGCGGCTCTGATCCATTTTCTAGAATTTTTCCCGCTTTTTTCCAGCAGGTAGGCCCAGTACTGCGGGCCGGCAACCGGCTCAATTACAGCCGAGGAATTTTTCTGCACCTCTGCCAGAAACCTTAGAAGCCTGCCATTATTTTCCCTGCTGAGGGCAGCATCCCTTATATCTCCTCCCCTTCCTACCGGAACCAGCTGATACATAAGCATAATAGCGGTCCCAAACCCATCCACCAGATGTATCAGTTCATCAAGCCGGTCAAAGTTATACTCCATTACGGTTGTATTGACCTGGAGCAGTATATTCGCTTCCTTAACCGCTTTTATCCCCCTTAATGCCTCATCATAAGCACGGGAGCTGTTTCTTATCTTATTGTTTATCCGGGGGTCTGCAGAATCAAGGCTTACCGCAATCCCTGCCACCCCTGCTCTTTTAAGCCTGGCTGCCGTATCCGGGGTAATCAGTGTACCGTTGGTGGCTATCACATTAACAAAGCCTGCTTTCTGGGAATGGGCAAGCAGATCAAATATATCATTCCTTACCATGGGTTCCCCTCCGGTATAGACCAGCATCCTGAACTCGGATATTTTTGCCAGCTGGTCTATGAACTTTTTTGCATCCCTGGTGGAAAGTTCATCTTTTAGCCTCCCCCCTCCATGGGTATGGCAGTGTATGCAGTTAAGGTTACAGGCATTGGTCACCTCCCAGGCAGGATGGGCAGGGAACCCTATGCATCCCATTCCTATTGCCCCGGCAGCTACCGGGAGTGACTTTATGCCGTAGGAGGCAAACCAGCCGCCCATTTTTTTCCATCCGGCAACATTTTTGAAAAGCACCATGCTTGCTGCCTGCCTGGCTATCATGCTTGGAGGCCAAAAGATATTTTTTAAACCGGGCCCCATAACCTATGCTATCCCCCCTGCTGCAATCCCTATAATATAGGAAAGCGAAATGCCTATATTTACCAGGATGGTAAGGCCGCATATCACGGCCAGCGGCCCGGGGCTCTTGTACTTTTTGCTAAGCACAGCTGTTGCTGCATATACGGAAGCCAGGATAAATGGTATGCTCACATACAGGCTGAGCAAGGGAATGCCCTTAAAAAGAGTCAGTACAAAAAACGCCCAGGCAAGTACCGAAGAAAGTACATAGATAAACGAAGACCTGTTTCGGCCCAACCTTACCACCAGGTTTCTTTTTCCTGCCATTCGGTCAGCATCATAATCCGGAAACTCATTTATAAGTATCACATTAAAAATACTCAAGCCCACCGGTATGGACACCCAGCTGACCAGAGGCAAAAATTCCTGGGTTTGCAAATAATAAGAAACATTTATGGGAAGCCATCCATAACAGAACCCTATCATTATTTCCCCTATTCCCCTGGATACCCACCTGAAGGGAGGTGAAGAATAAAAAAATCCAAAAAATATCCCTGTCATTCCCAGGGGTATGGTTAAAGGGCCGGTTTTAAACACAAACTGGAGGACAAGGCCGATAACCACAGCTGCAGACAAAGAGATAAAGGAAGCTGTCAGTGCAGTTTTGCGGGGAAGCATTTTTTGGGCTATTACCTGACTCCCTCCGGAAAAAGGGTTTTTTCCTATCTCCGCTGTCAGCTTGTCCTCTTTTATGTCATAGTATTCCCCATTGTAATAGGTGCAAAGCATGATACTTATAACCGCTAGCACGCTTAAGGAAAACACCGGCCAGCTGAACATATCCCGTACCCTGTAAGCCATCACTGCCCCCAAAACAAAGGGCAGCACACCTACAATATGGAAAGGGGGCCTGGACATTATAAATAGGTTTTTAAAAAAATCTTTCTTCAATTTATCCTCCATAAAATAAATTATACAAAAAAAATTTATTCTATTCCCTTAGCCTGTTTAAAAAATAAAAGGCACCAGTATTTTTCTTTCTTCCGGATACCGGGAGAACTTCTGCTTGTACCAGCGGTGGTTGGCCAGTGCCCTGGGAAGCAGGTTGGCAATGGTAAAAACAGCAAATGCAAGGCCTGGGACTGACCAGGTCAGTACTGCCCAGCCAATCCACTCAACCATTTCACCGAAATAATTGGGGCTGGATACATACTTAAAGAATCCCCTACTGGGTATTTTGTAACCATTTCCTTCCATTTTTCTTAAGCTCCTTAAAATCGAATCAGAATGTACATTTATGGTAAGCCCGGCAGCAAACAGGATAAAGCCGCAGATAAACCTGGGCCCAGTCAGCCATTCCACCCTGTAGGGAGGGGAAAAATAGAACAGGTACCTGCCGTTAAGATAAGCATTTATGGTGTTAAAGGCCATGGCAAATACTACCAGCAGGATGGGGAAACTTTTTCTGCCCCCTTTCATCAGCAAAGGATACACAAAGGTCCGCTGGATATAGTGTGACATCCATACAAGAAAAAATACTAGAGCCGCAGCATGGCTGCTGCGGGTGCTGTTAAAAAATAGATAAGCCATTACCAGAACCGCCGGCGATTCCATAACCATCCACCCCAATCTTGCACTGGTGGCCAGGCCCCATCCTTTACGGTAATGCCGTCCGTACGGTGCTTTGATGAAGAAAAGAGCTGCAAATATCAGGATGCTTGAAGCAAACACAGTCCAGAGCAATATATTATAAATAACTTTCTCTTGCATACAGGTCCAATATTTTTTATTGGGAAAATTTTACTATGTAAAAAATCTAAAGTATAGTATTTTGAAGTATTTTGCATACCCTACTATAATATTAGCAATAATATAGAAGAAATAAGGGAGCATGCATTGGAAAACTTTGTATTCCAGAACACAACTAAAATAATCTTCGGCAGGGATACAGATAAAGATGCCGGAAGTGTTGTAAAAAAATATGCAGATAAGGTGCTTCTGCACTACGGAGGGGGAAGCATAAAAAAATACGGGATATATGAAAGGATTGCCCATTCCCTTCAAAAAGAGGGTGTTAAGGCCATAGAGCTTTCAGGAGTCAAGCCCAACCCGGTTCTGGAAATGGTTAACCGGGGCATAGATATATGCAGAAAAGAAAATATTAAATTCATACTCTCTGTAGGGGGAGGAAGCGTAATAGATTCCGGCAAAGCAATTGCTGTGGGAGTCCCTTATGATGGTAATGTATGGGATTTCTTTGAGGGCAAGGCAAAGCCCGAAGAAGCCCTGCCCACAGGCGTTGTATTGACCATACCTGCTGCCGGCAGTGAATCAAGCGATGTCTCGGTAATTACCAATGAAGACGGTTTGATTAAAAGGGGCTACCACCATCAGCTCATAAGGCCCAGATTTGCCATCCTGAACCCGAAACTTACATTCACCCTGCCTGCTTTCCAGAGCGCAGCAGGAGCTGCTGATATAATTTCCCATGTACTGGAAAGATACTTTACGCATACCAGAAACGCAGATCTAACAGACAGGTTATGTGAATCTACCATAAAAACAGTTATAAAAAATACTCCCGTGGTGCTAAACCATCCGGATAATTATAATTCCCGGGCAGAGATTATGTGGGCCAGCACTCTTGCGCACAACGGCCTCCTGGGTACCGGCAGGGTAGAAGACTGGGGCTCACACAAGATTGGCCACGAGCTCAGTGCAATCTACGGCATTACCCATGGGGCTTCACTGGCAATTGCATTTCCGGCATGGATGAAGTATGTCTATAAGAAAAATATTTGCCTGTTTGCCCAGCTTGCTTCCAGGGTTTTTAATATTGAAACCAATTATTTCAATATGGAAGAAACCGCATTGGAAGGAATTGAAAGACTTATAAGCTTCTTTAAATCCATCGGGCTTCCTACCAGCTTAAAAGAGGCAAATATAGGAGATGACAGGTTCGAAGAGATGGCGCAAAAATGTGTGGCCACAGGCCCCAAGGGAAATTTTATAAAAATGTATGCTGAAGATGTAATAAACATATTAAAGATTGCCCAGTAGAAAGGACAGAAGATGAAAGAGATTTTTGAAAGAAGAAGCATCAGAAAATATGAAGATAAACCTGTTTCCCGCCAAATGCTGGAGATGCTTCTTAAGGCTGCCATGGCCGCTCCCACCGCTGGCAATCAGCAGGAGTGGGAATTCGTAATTATTGATGACAGGGATACCCTCAATGCAATAACCGCCGTGCACCCTTACTCCCATATGTTAAAACAGGCACCTGCAGCAATTGCGGTGTGCGCAGACCTTAACAAGGAACTGCACACAGGCTACTGGGTCCAGGATTGTGCGGCAGCCACCCAGAATATATTGCTGGAAGCCCAGCACCTGGGTCTGGGCACCTGCTGGCTGGGAGTACACCCCAGGGAGGAAAGGGTAAAAGGTTTAAAAAAAATACTGAGCCTGCCTGAAAATGTAATGCCCCTCTCAGTGATTGCAATAGGTTACCCTGCCGAGAAGAAACAGCCATCAGACAGGTTTGACGAAAATAAAATACATGTAAATAAATGGTAAGGAGGCCAGGTTGAGGAAAAAAATCACCATAATTTTCCTTTTGGTATCTCTGGTTATGCTGGCAGCTACAGGTTGTTTTACTGCAAGAAGAGATATCCCTTATTCTGAAAGTTCTGAATTAAAACCTCAAAACACAATAGCTGTAGCCGGAAACGGAACGGTAGAGGTTACCCCTGATACCGTATCGGTAACCATTACCGTATTAACTGAAGAAACAACCAGCGAAGAAGCAGTAAATAAAAACAGCGAAATATCAGAGCAGGTTATAAGCACAGTACAGGAAAT
>JBNJCW010000034.1:0-20497 GCA_051744345.1 Actinomycetota bacterium | reverse complement strand
CACCCCGGATAAGGTGGTATTCCACCACCTCTACCAGTCCCACCTAAAGTACGCCTATATACTAAGGGACTATCCCAATGACTTTGCCAACTGGGCAGCAGAAGCACTGGAAGACATTGCCCTGGCCGAGAAGCTGGCAAGCTTTGACCCCTACCACTTTGCCACCGTGGCCCAGGCAAGGGATGTGCTTACCGCCATTATAGAGGAGCACCTCTGGGATCTTCCCACCGTACCCTGGGTAAGGCCCGGCTTTGAGTTCTACTTTAGCTACTCAACCACCATAGTGGCCCCCACCAATCTGGCTGCCGTCACCATGAAAGAGTTCAAGCATGCCCTCTCCGTCATACCGGAGACAAGCCTCTACTACCACTTCTATGAGGCCAGAAAAAGGCATAAGGAGAAAAGAAGCGATGACTTCTCTGTATGGATAGAGTCAAACTTCAGCCTCCCCGATACGGTTAAAAAGATACAGGACATAGACTTTTATTTTTTCAGCCTAACCGAAGTAAAGGAAAAACTGCTGGACATACTGGAGGACGCATGAGAAGCCTTGAGGCATACAGAGAGATAGCCGGCACAGACGAGGTAGACCAGCTCTACCGCCTGGCAGAGCTCTCTAGGAAAAAGAAGGTGGTAATGGTAAACTCCGCCAGGGACGGAGGAGGGGTAGCAGAGATACTTAACTGCCTTATCCCCCTCATGGTCGAGCTGGGAATAGACTGCCGCTGGGAGACAATTGAGGCCGATGCCCCCTTCTTTGAGATAACCAAGTCCATGCATAACGCCATGCAGGGAAAGAAGATAAACTTTACCTCAGACGCCCTGGCCTACTACCTGGAGGTAAACAAAAAAAACGCAGGCCGCCTTAACCTGGATGCAGACATAGTAATAATCCATGACCCCCAGCCCCTGGCCCTGGTAAGCTACTATGCCAAGAACAGCTCAAAGTGGGTATGGCGCTGCCACATAGACACCTCCAAGCCGGAGCTCTCCCTGTGGAAGTTCTTTAAGTCCCATCTTTTAGGCTATGATGCAAGCATCTACTCCATAGCCAAGTTCTCCCGTCTGCTTCCCCACCCCCAGTACCTCATACCCCCCTCCATAGACCCCCTCTCTGATAAAAACAGGGACATGGAGAGCTCTGAGGTTAAAAAGGTGCTAAAGAGATACAGCATAGGAAATGAGAAGCCCCTCATAGTGCAGGTATCCCGGTTTGACAAGTTCAAGGACCCGGTAGGGGTCATAAAGGCCTACCGCATGGTAAAAGAAGAGCTTGACTGCCGGCTGATCCTTGCCGGGGGCACCGCCTCCGATGACCCCGAGGGGGCCATGGTCCTAGAAGAGGTCAAAAAAGAGGCAGCCGGGGATCCCGACATCCGCATACTCTGCCTTGAGCCTGGCTCAAACCTGGACATAAACGCCCTGCAGAGGGCAGCGGATGTAATCATACAGAAATCCACCAAGGAGGGCTTCGGGCTGGTGGTAACCGAAGCCATGTATAAGGCAAAGCCGGTGGTAGGGGGAGCTGTGGGAGGCATTACCATCCAGATACAGAACCACCATACAGGCTTTCTGGTGCATTCTCCGGAAGGGGCAGCCTACAGGATACGCTATCTCCTAAACCGAAAGAAGGTAAGGCAGGAGATGGGAGAAGCTGCCAGGGAGTACGTAAGGAGCAACTTCCTCATAACCAGGCACTTAAGGGACTATCTGGCCCTTTTCTGCATACTGGATAAGATGAAGGAGAGTATTATATATGTATGAGATAACTTGCGGAATAGATATTGGCTCTGTTTCCACAGAGGCGGTCATACTTAAAAAAGATGGGCAGAAAACAGATATACTTTCCTATGCCATTATCCCCACAGGCTCAAACAGCAAAAAAGCAGCAGAAAAGGCACTGCAGGATACCTGCAGCCAGGCAAAAATAAACCGGGAACAGATACAAAAAACAGTAGCCACAGGTTACGGCAGGATTAACGTAGCTTTTGCAGATAAAAACATCACTGAGATAAGCTGCCATGCCAGGGGCGCCCTCTTTTACTATCCTGAAACCAGGCTGGTAATAGACATAGGCGGCCAGGACAGCAAAGTTATAAGAATGGATGAAAATAAAAATCCCTTTGATTTTTTAATGAATGACAAATGCGCAGCAGGTACTGGCAGGTTTCTGGAGGTAATGGCCCATGCTTTGGAGATAGACCTTACCCACTTTGGGAAAATCTTTCTTGAAACCAGCCAAAAAGTTGACATAACCTCAACCTGCACCGTATTTGCTGAATCGGAAATAGTTTCCCTTATAGGCCACGGGGAAGACAAGAATAAGATAGTCAAAGGCCTCATATACTCCATAGCTGACCGGATCAGCTCCATGGTAGAAAGGGTTGGGCTGGATGAGCCGGTATGCATGACCGGAGGGGTTGCCAAAAACCTGGGAGTGGTAAAAGCGGTTGAAGAAACCCTTAAGGTAAAAATCAACCTGCCTTCAGAGCCCCAGATAATAGGGGCCTTAGGAGCCGCCTCTATCGCCCTGGGCCTCAAATAGCCTCTTTGCCTGGCTGATTTCTTCTTCCCTGGTTCTGATTAACCCATCAAGTTTTAGGTCAAACAACCTGTCAAGAACTTCCCTGAACCGTACAGACGGCTTATAACCCATCTCTATTAAGGTATCCCCATCAATCTCAAGGTTGATATTTTTCAGCTTCCTTAAGTATTTTATGGTATTTTCTCTGTAGCCATTCCCCCAGGTCGAGCATATTATCAGAAGCTCACCGCTAAATCTTCTGGCAGTCCTGTACAGTTCGGAGTTTTTTTTTATCCTTTCTCCCAGAAGTTTTGCGGCTTTATCCATGGCGGATACCGTATCGGCTATAAGCTGCGCATCCTTTTTCTTTACTTTCATCTCCCGGCACCATCCCTTTACCTTCTTCAGCGGCTGATTTTTAAGGAGCATTATAAACAGCAGCCTCCACTTCTTTATATCCTTCCCTGTATATGGGCCCAGCTTTTTTCTGGCCAAAAGCACACTTTTTAACTGGCTGATAAAATCTTCTTCTATACTTACATTGATTCCTATCTTTCCCAGGGCACCCAGCTCATACAAACGCTTAAGGGGCTTCCAGGGATTTTCTTCATTCAGGATAGCCGTCAGCTCATCCCTTACCCTTACCCCGGTGAGCTTTGATACCATACCCATATCTATGGTGGTTCTGATAAGTTTTTCGGTCTGGGGATCAATAGAAAAACCCAGCCTCTGCTCAAACCTTACTCCCCTGAATATCCGGGTAGGATCCTCGATAAAGCTCATTTTGTGCAGCACCTTGATTTTTCTATTTTTCAAATCCTTCCTTCCCCCAAAATAATCAATTACCTTCCCGAAGCTACCCTCATTTAAGGAAATGGCCATTGCATTTATGGTAAAATCCCTCCTGGAAAGGTCCTGTTTTATACTGCCGCTTTCCACGCTGGGAAGAGCTGCAGGGCTCTCATAATATTCCACCCTGGCTGTAGCTATATCCAGATGGAGGTCTTCAGATAAAACCAATACCGCCGTCTTGAACTTGTGATGGGTTTCTGCCCGGCAGCCAATCCTTTTCTGCAGTTCCCTGGCCAGCTCTATGCCATCGCCTTCAACCACTATATCCACATCCAGGTTGGGTATATTTAACAGGATGTCCCTTACTATGCCCCCTACAAGGTAGACCCTGTATCCCTTCTTCTCTGATACCTCCGAAACAAGCTTGAGTATCTCCCATATCCGGGGAGGAAAATGGCTTTTTATCTTTTCCGGCTCTCCTAAACCTTTATGCTTTCGGTCAAAATCCTGTCCGTGGAGGTGCCTTAATATATCTTTGCGGGTCACTATGCCGACAATTCTGCCTTTATGGACAATGGGAATCCTTCCAATGCCATTTTCAATCATAAGGCTCTGGAGATTATCTATGGTTGAATCAGGCCCGGCGGTAACCACACCGTGGGACCTGAAACCCTTTACCGGAGCATGGCCCAGGCCGTGCTTTATGGCCTTGTCTATATCTTTCCTGGTTATTATGCCTGCCAGTTTCTGGTTCCTGTCAACTATGGGTATTCCCGAATGGCCGTATTTCTTTAAAATTTGGTCCACCTGCTGAATGCTTTCATCCTCTTTTACAAACCTTACCGGATAAGACATTATATCCGATGCAAGCTGGGGCCTTCTTATCCTCTTATCCAGGGAACTTATAATCTTTTGTCTGATGGAATTAAAGTCCCTGGCTTCAGCTACTGCTGATGCAGCCTGGGGATGGCCTCCCCCGCCCACTGCTTCCAGTACATCTGAAACGTCCACGCTCTTATCATAGCTCCTGGCTACTATATAAACCTTGCCTTTCATCCGAGCCCAGCAAATAACCGTATTGATATCCTCTATCTGGGAAAGCTTTCTGGTAAGCACCGAAAGGCCTTCTACATAACCCCCCACCTGGGCATGGGAAAGCAGTACCTCTTTTCCTTTCACCACCACTTTTTCGGTATTCTCTATAAGGGTTTCCAGCAGCTTGTGCTGGTCTTCGCTCAGGGAAATATTATGGAACTTGTTAAGTACATAAAGGTTTGCCCCCCTTAAGAGGAGATAAGCTGCAGCTTCAAGGTCACAGGCAGTTGTGCTGGGATAAGTAAAGGAGCCGGTATCTTCATAAATTCCCAGGGCAAAAAGGGTTGCTTCCAGGGGGGTAACCTCTATATTTTTTTCCTCTATTATCTTTACCAGCAGGGAGGTGGCAGCGCCTACATCCCTGGAATAGTCATTTCTGCTTTTAACATCCTTGCCTGTTTCCTGGTGATGGTCGTATAACAGTATCTCCAATCCTTTATTGGCCAGGGCGGCCCTGGCTGGCCCCAGCCTTTCGGGTATCCTGGTGTCTACAATAATCATCTTGCTTACTTTTTTTAAGTTCATGTCCGCCGCATCCCTGGGGCGGGGCAGCTCATCTTCATGCAGTGCTATAAATCTTCGGACATTCTGGTTTATGGATGTGGGCAGTATGATATGGGCTTTCGGATAAATTTTTTTGGCAGCAATAAGGGCAGCAAACGCATCAAAATCAGAACTTATATGGGTTACAATTATTTGCATAACCGAAAATTATTCAACATATTTATCATAACAGACTATCTCAGACAACGGCTTTCTGGCCCTGACTCTTCCCTCTTTATCCGCATATCCCAACGGGGTTAAGGCCACCACCCTTACATTTTCCGGAATGCCCAAAAGATCCTTTATAAGTTTTTCTTTAAAAGCGCCAATCCAACAGGTTCCCAGACCCTGTTCGGTAGCAGCCAGCATTAAATGTTCCATGGCAATGGCTATATCTATGGCAAAACTACTCATATAGCCGCCCATAACCCCGTAAGCCTCTTCCTCTTTGGCGCAGGCCACAATTACTATGGGGGCTTCAGCTATGAATAATTGATTATTGCATGCTATAGCCACATCATTTTTTCTCTTCTCTTCTTTTACCACCACCAGTTTCCAGGGCTGGATATTCTTGGCAGAAGGAGCTTTCCTGAATGCCTGCAATACATACTGTAATTTTTCTTCCTCCACCGGCTGAGGCTTATAAGACCTTATGCTCTTCCTGGATTCAATTAGGTTCATAAGATTTTTAAAAGATTTCATCAAGCCTCCTCGTTAGGCTTTTACAAAACAAATCTATATTAGCACAATTCTCAGATAGTTTTTATCCCGCTACCAGCGCTGATGAACATAGGTTTTTATGTAACGGTTATACACCTCTTCAACTTTCTCAAGCTGCCGGGAGCCAAGCTGTGCCATATCCGATGCCTGTGCATTGGAGACAATCTGGCCGGGATTGCTTGCTCCCGGTATAACACAACTTATGTCGCCGCTTGCAAGCACCCATCTAAGCGCGTGTACCGCCAGTTTTTCCTTTCCAAATACTTCCTTCAGCTCTTCTACAGCTTTAAGGCCCACCTCATAAGGCACACCGGAGAATGTCTCCCCGCGGTCAAAGGCCTGGCCCTCCCGGTTAAAATAACGGTGATCTTTTTCAGAAAAAGTTGTATTTTGGTCAAACTTTCCAGACAGAAGCCCGCTGGCCAGGGGAACCCTTACAATTATTCCCACATTTTTTTCTTTTGCCCGGGGAAAGAAAAGCTCCCGGGGCCTTAACCTGAACATATTATAGATTATCTGGACGGTAGAAAGATTGGGATATTCAATGGCTTTCAGCCCTTCTTCAATCTTTTCCACGCTAACCCCGTAATTCCTGATCTTTCCTTCACTAACCATATTCTCCAGCACTTCAAACACCTCCGGCCGGTAATATACCTCGGTAGGAGGGCAATGCAGCTGGACCAAATCCAGTGTTTCCAGGACCATATTTTTAAGGCTGTCAGTAACAAATTTCCTTAAATTTTTCTCATTGTAACCATCGGCATTATGGGGGTCTAGCCTCCTGCCGCTTTTTGTAGCTACAAAAATCTCATCATTTCTTTTTTTCAAAAACTTTCCTATAACCTTTTCGCTCAGGCCGTCATTATATACATCAGCGGTATCAATGAAGTTTATGCCCTTCTCTACAGCCTTTTCCAGTATCTCCCATGCTGTTTTTTCATTGAACCCCTCACCCCATTTGCCGCCTAGCTGCCACGTTCCCAGTGATACTTCCGAAACCTTGAATCCGGTTTTGCCCAGCAATCTGTAACGCATTTTACCTCCCTTTTTCTTTTTTCAATATAGTCATAGCCCTTTCCCTGACCCATTCAAGATCCGTGTCCCTGGGCGCATAGCCGGTTTCTACTGCAGCCCTGGCCACACTTACCGCCACCGCAGGAAGCACCCGCGGGTCAAAAGGCTTGGGTATTATATAATCGGGGTTTGCTTCTTCAGAGATTATATCTGCTATGGCTTTAGCTGCAGCCGCCTTCATCTCCATATTAATCTCTTTTGCTTTTGCGTCCAGGGCACCCCTGAATATGCCGGGAAAAGCCAGCACATTGTTTACCTGGTTGGGATAGTCACTCCTTCCCGTAGCTATAATCTCCACCCCGCTTTTTTTAGCCAGCCCGGGATCAATTTCAGGCTCGGGGTTGGCCAGGGCAAATATTATTGGCTTTGGCGCCATTTTAGAGATCATCTCCGGGGTTAATACGTCTGCTATAGACACTCCTATAAAAACATCTGCATCTGAAACTGCCTGTTTAAGGTCTCCGGCAAGGTTATTTTTGTTGGTCATTTGCGCCAGTTTTTCTTTATAGGGGTTTAAATCCTTCCTGTCTTTAGAGATTATCCCCTTCGAGTCACAGACTACCATATCTCCTGCTCCCAGGTAGTCCAGCAGCTGCACTACGGAGGTTCCTGCTGCTCCTGCCCCGTTTATCACTATCTTTATATCCTCCAGCTTTCTG
This sequence comes from Actinomycetota bacterium, assembly GCA_051744345.1. GTDB lineage: Bacteria > Actinomycetota > Humimicrobiia > Humimicrobiales > Humimicrobiaceae > Halolacustris. The sequence continues at coordinate 13,090 of JBNJCW010000034.1, read as the reverse complement.
GAGTACAGCCTCAGGGCATTAAAAAGTCCTGCCAGGGTTACAATGGCAGTGCCGTGCTGGTCATCATGGAAGGTAAGCATGCCTGTTTCAGCTTTTAGCCTCTCCTCAATCTCAAAGCAGCGGGGAGCAGCTATATCTTCTAAGTTTATGCCTGAAAATGAGGGCTCCAAAAGTTTTACCGTATCCACGATCACATCATTTTCCTGGCTGTCAATACAGAGGGGAAATGCTGCCACGCCCCCGAAGTTTCTAAACAGTACGCATTTTCCTTCCATAACCGGAAGGGATGCCTTCGCCCCTATATTTCCCAGGCCCAGCACCGCCGAGCCGTCACTAACCACCGCTATCATATTTCCCCTGGCGGTATAGGTGTTTAAAAGAGTAGGGTCTTTGGCTATCTGGCGGCAGGGCTCTGCTACCCCCGGGGAATAGGCCAGGGACAGGTCATGCTCATCCTTGGTGGCTACCTTGCTTATCACATCAATTTTTCCGGTGTATTTTTTGTGAAGCTTTAAAGCTTCCTGGTATATGTCCAAGATATCCTCCTGTTTTACAGTTTTAAATAATAATAATACAGTTAGGTAAAAAAGACCAAGCGGGTAAAAAGATTATTGGATACCCTGTGACCCTGACTTATATAAGTCCATTAAAAACCGGGTAACCAGCCCCGGTTTTGCCCCGGATAACTCTTTGGCCTCGATGCTTCGTACAGGCATTACTCCCATCAGGGAATTGGTTAGGAATGCCTCATCGCACCGGCCAAGCTCAAGAAAGTCAAATTTTCTCTGTTTAATATCCAGGCCGTTTTTTCTGCCAATATTTATGACTGCTTCCCTGGTTATTCCCGGAAGTATATTGTATATAAGGGGGGGAGTATAAATGTTTTTTCCTTTCACCATAAATATATTGCTTACCGACCCTTCCAGAACCATACGGTCCCTGGTTAAAAACAATGCCTCTGCCGCCCCCCGTGACCTGGCTTCATTTTTGGCATAAATACTTTCAAAATAGTTTAAAAGCTTATGCCTGTAGCATGGATTGGAAAAGGCGGTGCGGGCGATAGAAGACCTTACAACCCCCACTCCCTCCCGGTAGTACCTGGCAGGGTATGGAGACAGTTTCCTGGATATAATCACCACATTGGGCTTGCAGGGTGTGTCAAAGCTCAAGGCATTGCCCAGCCCTCCCCTGCTAACCATCACCTTTATATAAGCATCGCTTTTCTTAAAATTATTCTTCTGGACAGTGCTTGCTATCCAGGCAGCCATATCCTCTTTTGAAAAATTGAGGGTGTATCCAAAAAAAGCCAGGGAAGAAAAAAGCCGGTCCAGGTGTTTCTGCAATGCTATGATTTTTCCCTCCAGGCTGGGCATAGTCTCAAAAAGACCGTCACCGTATTGAAAACCGCTATCACCAACATCTATTTTTGCCTTGCCCTCGGGCAAAAATTTTCTGTTTATAAAAATATATTTGCTCATGTCGCCTGTTTCTCTAAATTCTTTGCTCCAAAAAGGTTCAGGGTCTCCCTTAAGGCCAGCCCTTTAGCCAGCGTCTCCTCGTACTCATCTTCAGGGCTTGAATCTGCAACAATCCCTCCTCCAACATTATAGCAGTACCTGCCCCCTTTTATAATCATGGTCCTTATGGCGATGTTTAAGTCAGCAGTGCCGTCAATTCCTATATAGCCTACCGAACCTGTATATACGCTCCTGGCGGTGGGCTCAAGTTCATCAATTATTTCCATAGCCCTTATTTTCGGGGCCCCGGTAATGGAGCCCCCGGGAAAGGTGGCTTTTATGATATCTGAGAATTTGGCTGAATCCTTGATTTTGCCTGTAACCGTGGAAACCGAGTGCAGCACCCGGGCATACTTCTCAATTACTGCATGCTCTGCTACCTCCACGCTTCCATAATAGCAGAACTTCCCCAGGTCATTCCTCTCCAGGTCCACAATCATGTTTAGCTCTGCCCTGTCTTTTTTGCTTTCAGCAAGCTCTCTTTCATAAGCCAGGTCCTCCTCAGCTGTTTTGCCCCGGGGCCTGGTTCCCTTGATAGGCCTGGTCTCCACATAGCTTCCCTTAATATACAAGAATCTCTCCGGAGAAGTGCTGGCCACGCAGAAATCAGGCGTTTTTATAAACGCAGAATAGGGAGCCGGATTCTTTGTCCTCAGTATATAATAGAAATCCTCAGGTTCAACCTTCAGGTTTACCGTAAACCTCTGGCTAAGGTTTACCTGGTAGATGTCTCCGTCGTAGATATACTGCTTGGCCCGCCCAACTGAATCCATATACTGGCTTTTTTTAAAATTTGATTTTATCTCTGCCGCCTCCAGCCCCCTCCTTTTGTATTTTGCTATTATGTCCGCCCTCTTATTATCACCGCTCCGGCAGCAGTTTTCTACATCAGCTGATTCTTTTTTTGCCTGCTCATGCATCCCTTTGATGCTTTCAGGCATTTCCCGGCCGCTGAAATTCCTTATATAATACCACTGGCCGAGGCTGTGGCTGTAAGCTATGGCCTGCCTAAAAAAAACAAGGTAAATGAGAGGCATGCCATAATCATCTCCGGCCGTCTGGGGAAGTTTTTCTATATAGTTTTTCAGATCATAAGCCAGATAACCCATAAACCCCCCGCAGAAATCCGGCAGTCCTTCCTTTTCTGCAGGCTCAATTTTTTGTTTATCCGCAGCATAGAAAGATGTATCCCTCTCCCCCCAGGCCTGGATGCCCTCCTGCATAAAAGAGAGGGGATGCTGGTAGGAATAATAGCTTAATTTGCCGCATATGCTGGTTTTGTTTTTGTATCCAAAACTTTCCAGTATTACCGAGGGGTTAAAACCCAGGTAAGAATAATTGGAATAACTTGAGTCCAGGCTGCTGTCTAAAAAAACAAGGGGATTAAAATCTTTAAGGCGGTAATAGCAGTCCTGGGGACTTATGTCAATATCCAGCTTTAAAAATACAGTAACTGAGCTCATAGTTTAATAAAGTTTTCTAGAATTTGCATCCCGCAGGGGGTTAAAAAAGACTCCGGGTGAAACTGTATGCCTTCCAGGGGAAAACTGTTGTGCCTGATTCCCATTACTATTCCGTCCCCGGTATGGGCAGTAATGGTAAAAACATCAGGTATGCTGTCTCTTTTTAATATAAGGGAATGGTATCTGGCTGCCTCAAACGGGTTTTCTATCCCCTTGAATATAGTTTTTTCGTCATGGTGTATCAAGCTGGTCTTGCCATGGACCACCACTCCGGAACTTACAACCTGGGCCCCAAACACCTCCCCTATGCACTGGTGGCCAAGACATACCCCCAGTATGGGTATATTTTTATAAAGGCTGGCAATAAGCTGCTTGGATATACCTCCGTCCTGGGGCCTTCCCGGCCCGGGGGATATGACAATTTTTTTGGGCTGCATATCAATGATCTCCTGGACAGAGATCTTGTCATTTCTCCTCACCTTTATATTCTCCCCCAGGGTTCCCAGATACTGCACCAGGTTATAGGTAAAGGAGTCATAATTATCTATCATCAGTATATCTACAGGCTTATCCATTTCACTTTACTATTTTTTTAATATAAATTATTATACATAATCAGCTATATCAATAACAGTTTAAATTTTAGCCAAATGATTGAAGCCCGGAACCTAACCAAAAAATTCAACGGCCACCTGGCAGTAGATAATATATCGTTTGAAGTAAATGAGAGTGAGATTCTTGCCCTGCTTGGCCCCAATGGCGCAGGAAAGACCACCACCATCAGGATGCTGGCCACCCTGATTATGCCCAGCAGCGGAAAAATTACCATTGACGGCCGGGATGCTGGAAAAAACGGGGGATATATCCGCTCTATTACAGGCATCCTCACCGAGACCCCGGGGATGTACGAGAAGATATCGGCCTACCAGAACCTTTCATATTTTTCTTCCTTCTACGGCATCGGGCCCCAAAAAAGGGAAGAAAATATTGAAAAATTTTTAAAAATGTTTGACCTCTGGGAAAGAAAGGATGAACTGGTAGCCACCTATTCCAAAGGCATGAAACAAAAACTTGCCCTGGCCAGGGCCCTCATACATGAGCCGAAGATACTTTTTTTAGATGAGCCTACCTCCGGCCTGGACCCGGAGAGCGCCCGCATGGTCCGTGATTTTATAATCTCCCTGAAGAAAGAAAGGACCACGGTAATACTATGCACCCATAACCTGCACGAGGCTTCAAGCCTCTCAGACAGGGTGTGTATCTTAAAAAGGGAGATTATAAAGGTGGCCACCCTGGCCCAGCTCCAGGACAACAAAAAAACCAGGGAAGCAGAAATATTACTTGACAGCGAGGGACAGAGGTTTGTCCCGTACCTTAAGGAAATAGAGGGGGTTGTTGAAGCAAGGGCGGAAGGAAACCGCATTCACCTGACGGTTGCCAATCCCCGTAAAGCAAACCCCGAAGCTGCCAGGATACTGGTAGAAAAGGGAGCGGGCATAGTCTATATCAACCAGATTACCGAAAGCCTGGAAGAAATCTACCTAGACCTTATAAACAAGGGTAAAAATGAATAATGCAGTAAAGATATTTAAAAAGGAAATAAGGGAGATTATAAGGAATAAAAATATATGGGTCCCTACCCTGGTAGTCAGCCTTATGTTCTCCATTATAATGCCTATAGCTTTTATGCTGTTTGCAGACTTTAGCGATGATCCGGAAATAGCTGATTTTGTAACCAGGCTTTTTGGAGAAAGCGCTGAAATCCAGGTGGCTATGGTAGATTTTATGGTTAAGCAGTTCACCATATTTTTGCTGCTTATACCGGCAATGGTGCCCAGCTTGATTGCTCCGGCATCGGTAATACTGGAAAAGGACAGCCGCACCCTGGAGCCGCTCCTGGCTACCCCCATAAAAACATCAGAGCTTCTTTTAGGGAAAACACTTACCAGTCTGATACCTTCTTTTGCCATTTCCACCATTAACTTTATAGTGCTGAGCATAAATATTGATATCCTGGCCTATATGAAATTAGGGATTATACCCCTGCCCAATGTGGAATGGCTGGTAGCAGCTTTCATACTTAGCCCCGCCATATCCTTTATAATTACCATCGTAAGCATCATATTCTCTTCCAGGACCACAGACATAAGGTCTGCCCAGGGCATAGGGAGCACCATAATATTTCCCATATACCTTCTGATAGGGCTTCAGATTGCAGGGCTTTTTTTAATAAACTACATATACCTGCTTATAGGCTGCCTTGTCCTTTTAACCATATGCCCCCTTCTTTTAAGGGTAGCGGTTAAGGTCTTTGACCGTGAAAATATCCTCACCAGATGGAAAATGAAATAAGGGCTGAAAACAGTTTGCTTGAGTCATGTTTTTTAAGATGATAACCTTATTTAAATAAAACAACACAGGAAGGTGTCTATGGGAGTAAAGATAAAAAGGATAACAATAATTCTATCATTAATTCTGATTGCCCTCATTTTGGTATTATCCTCTGTATCCTGCACCGGCAAGAAAATTGTCATAGGCTCCAAGCCTTTCAATGAGCAGTATATACTGGCCCACATGATTTCTTTGCTTCTGGAGCAAGAGGGTTACCAGACCGATGTCCAGGGAGGCCTGGGGGGCACCCTTATAAACTACGAAGCATTAAAACAGGGCCAGATAAACACCTATATTGAATATACGGGCACAGCTTACAGCGTAATACTGGATCTTCCCCAGAAGGAAACCTGGGACTCAGAAGAGGTCTACATTGAGTCGGAGGAGGGCCTTGCCAGCAGTGACGACATATACATAGCAGCCAATTTAGGGTTTCAGAATAACTATGGCATAGCAGTCAGAAAAGAATGGGCTGATGAGGCAGGTATAAAAACCATAAGCAAGCTTGAAGAATATGCCCAGGACATGTCCATTGGAACCGACCCCGAGTTTGCTACCAGGTCCGACGGGCTCCCTCAGATTGAAAATGTTTATGGTATAACCTTCGGAGATACGAGACAAATGGAGCCAACCCTGATGTATGAGGCAATAAAAAACAGGAACGTAGATGCCATATCAGGCTATACCACCGATTCCAGGATAGACATGTTTGACCTTGTGTTCTTAGAAGACGATAAAAATGCCCTCATACCCTATGATGCCATAATACTGGTAGAAAAAGATATAATAGAAGACCAGGAAATTATGGAAGTATTTAAAAAACTTGAGGGCAGAATAACTACAGATGTAATGAGGCAGTTAAACTACCGGTATGATGTAGAGCAGGAAGAAGCCAGGGATATTGCCCGGCAGTACCTTACAGAGGAAGGCCTTCTTGAAAATTAGGAGATTAGGCAGATGAAAGAAAATTATGATGTAGCTGTAATAGGAAGCGGGGTTGCTGGTTCTGCGGCTGCCTTTGAATGCCGGAAAAATAAATTGGGGGTTGCGGTAATAGAAAAATGGACTTTGGGCGGAACCTGCCCCAACCGTGGATGTGATCCCAAGAAAGTATTATGGGGGGTCTCAGAAATTGCCCGGGCAACCACCAATCTCAGGGATATTTTTAAAAATAAATCCCAGTTAAACTGGGAAGAGCTGATAGATTTCAAGAAAACATTCACAGATCCCGTCCCCTCAAAAAGGGAAAACGCATTCGCTGGAGCAGGGATTGATGTTTATAAGGGAGAAGCCCAATTTAGGGATGCCAGCCATATTGAAGTGGATGGAAATGTTATAGGTGCAAAAAAAATAATAGTAGCCTCCGGGGCAAAACCAAAGCCCCTCAATATACCCGGGCAGCATTTAGCCACAACCAGCGACCGGTTCCTGGAAACCAGAAACCTTCCCCCATCAATACTTTTTATTGGCGGAGGCTATATATCCTTTGAATTTGCCCATATAGCTTCTGTTTATGCCCGGGATATAACCATACTCCATAATGACGATAACCCCCTTGCTGTATTTGATAAGGATATGGTTGATAGACTTCTGGAGACAACCAGAGAAGCAGGCATTAATTTTGTCGCCAATACCCCTGCCGGGGAAATAAAAAAAGAGGGAGACAAAATAATAGTGATTGCTGGCGGCAAAAGGTATCCCTGCGGTATGGCCGTACACGGGGCAGAAAGAATAGCAGATATAGACAGGCTTAACCTTGAGGCCGCAGGAGTGGAATACGGCCGGGGCATTAAGGTAAACAAGTACATGCAGAGCATATCCAATGACAATGTCTATGCTGCTGGTGACTGTATTGAGTCCAGCCCGCCTCTTACGCCGGTGGCATCGGTGGAAGCTAAAATTGCAGCGGGGAATATAGCAAGGGGAAATGTTGATACCGTTGATTACAGCTATGTCCCTTCAGTGATATTTACCATGCCCCCAATGGCATCCATCGGGCTAAAGGAAGGGCAGGCCGCCGGCAGAGGCCTTGATTTTAAGATAATTGAGGGAGATAGCTCCAGCTGGTACAACAGCAGAAGGCTTGGCTTGAAACATACCGCTTACAAGGTACTGGAAGAGAAAAATACAGGAAAAATACTGGGTGCCCATATCATCTACCCCCATGCAGATGATTTAATAAATCTGTTTTCCCTGGCTATGAAAAACGGGATTGACTTCAGCGACATAAAAGATACAATGTTCTCTTATCCCAGCGACAGCAGTGACATAAAATACATGCTATAAAATGAAAAATAGAATTTTCGGCAAAATAACATCAATCAAAATTGAAGGAATAACCAAAAAGTATGGCCAAACCACAGCCCTCCATGATTTCAATATGGAGATAGAAGGCGGTGAACTGCTAATACTGATAGGGCCCAGCGGTTCAGGCAAAACAACTGCACTTAAAGCCATTAACCGCCTGATAGAGCCAGACCAGGGAAAGATTTATATTAACGGCCAGGATACAATGGGTTTTGACCCTGTCCAGCTCAGGCGCAATATCGGCTATGTTATCCAGCAGATAGGGCTTTTCCCCCACCTGAATATAGGGGATAATATAGGGCTTGTGTCCAGGATTGAAAAATGGAGCAGGGAAAAGATAGATAAAAGGGTAGGTGAGCTTCTCTCACTGGTGGATCTGCCCCAGGATCATGCACGCCGTTTCCCCCACCAGCTTTCCGGCGGCCAGCAGCAGAGGGTAGGGCTTGCCCGCTCCCTGGTTATGGATCCGTACCTTTTACTTATGGACGAACCTTTCGGTGCCCTGGATCCCATACTGCGCAAGCAGCTTCAAACAGAGTTTTTAAAGATAAGGCAGGAACTGGGCAAAACCATTGTGTTTGTTACCCATGATATTGAAGAAGCTTTCAGGCTGGGAGACAGGATAGCCATAATGGATAAGGCCAGGCTTATACAGGCGGCAAAACCAAACCAGCTCATACTCAACCCCAAAAACAGCTTTGTTTCCGACCTGGTGAGCTCCCATAAAAAGTTTTTGCATATGGATAATCTAATCGTAAAGGACCTGATGATACCCCTGGAAGAAAAATATATTTTCAACCATGACCAGACCACTGAAGAGGCTACGGGGCAGATGAGAAAACAGGGCACGGAAATGGCCGTAGTGGTAAAAAACAACAGGTTTGAAGGTATAACCGACCTAAACCAGATTTGCCATATTAAAGGGAAAATATTGGGCCAGGTTTTAAAGCCGGTAGACCGGTTTAGCCCCGACAGATGCCTTTCAGAAGCTATCTCGGAACTGAAAAAGAAAGACTCAACACTGGCGGTGGTTACCGACGGCAATAACCCGGTAGGGATCATCACTACCGACAAGCTTCTCCTGGAGCTGGTTTAAAATGGAAAAATTAATAGAGCTGTGGCAGTCAAACAATATTACTTACAGGACTCTGGAGCATCTTTCCATGTTTGCCATTGCCATGGCCTTTGCCATAATCCTGGGAATAACAGTAGGGGTGGTAGTCTACAAGAACCAGAAGTCATCGGCCGCTGTGTTTAATGGCCTTAACCTTATACAAACCATACCAGCTCTTGCCCTGCTGGTGCTCCTGCTTCCCCTGCTTGGACTGGGCAGGCTGCCTACCATTGTTGCCTGTGTGCTTTACTCCATTCTGCCCATATCCAGAAATACCTATGCAGGCCTGGCCAATATAAGCCAGGATTATATTGAAACCGCAAAGGCAATGGGTCTGGGGCCTACAGATATACTGCTGAGGATAAGGATACCCCTGGCCCTGCCTCTTATTGCTGCCGGCATCAGGATAGCCATCGTATTTACAATGGGAGTAATAACCCTGGGAGGATTGATTGCCGCCGGCGGCCTGGGAAGCCCCCTGCAGACCGGAATTCATCTTTACAATAAGCCTTTAATACTCCTAACCGGCATATGGGTAGGGCTCCTGGCCCTGGGGCTGGACGGAATAGGTGCACTGGCAGAGAACCTTCTGAAGAAGAGGTACAGCTATGGAAATGTTTAGCCGGGTACTTTCCCTTACAGCAGAGCATATAATGCTGGCCTACGGCTCTCTTCTGGCAAGCATCGTACTGGGCATACCCCTGGGAATAGTTTGTCTGTACAATAAAAAAATAGCTTCATTTATAATAACCATAGCCAACCTTATTGAAGCCATACCCAGTTTTGCAGTGGTTGCTCTGGCGGTACCCCTTCTTGGCATCGGGTTCAGGCCGGCAATATTAGCCATACTGTTTAGGGCCCTTCTTCCTATCATTAAAAATACCTATATAGGCCTGGCCAATGTAGACAGCTCCCTTATAGATGCAGCAAAAGGCCTGGGGCTGACCAATTTCCAGATACTGGTAAATATAAGGTTCCCCCATGCCTATGGCTCCATGTTTGCAGGCATTAAGTTTGCAGCTATCCTCACCAACGGCATCGCTGTCCTTACCGCTATCATCGGCAGCGGGGGCCTGGGAAATATAATTTTTGAAGGTCTGGCCAGTTTTAATATAAGGAAGATATTGTACGGGGTAATACCGGTAATGGTTATCGCTGTAGCTACTGAATTTTTATTAAGCTATACAGAGAAAAAGTTAACCCCTTCAGTGTTAAGCAGCCATGCTTAAAACATCTACTCCCCTATTATTTTTACCAGCACCCTCTTCTTTCTTTTTCCATCAAATTCACCATAGAATATCTGCTCCCATGGCCCCAGATCCATCCGCCCTCCGGTTACGGCTGCCACTACTTCCCTGCCCATAATAGTCCTTTTTAGATGTGCGTCAGCATTATCTTCAAAACCATTATGCCTGTACCGCTCATAAGGCTTTTCAGGAGCAAGCTCCTCCAGCCATACCTCAAAATCATGATGGAGACCGCTCTCGTCATCATTTATGAATACACTGGCAGTGATATGCATGGCATTGCACAGCAGCAGCCCTTCCTTTACTTTGCTTTCAGCCAGGCATTTTTCTACCTGCGGGGTTATGTTTATCAATTCCCTTCTGTGCCTGGTGTTAAACCAGAGCTCCTTTCGGTAGCTTTTCATAGCCCTCCTTTTTTTCTTATATCTTTAGTTTATAACCGGGTTAAACCGGCAAACCAAATCTAATTTATAATATTGTACAAAACACTGCCTCACCTGGGGAGATTATTATGTCCGGATTCAATATCTCCGGAATTGCTAATGCTCTGTAGATTTTTAGACCAGCTTTTTTTATTAAAAGATTGTATCCAATCCCTTTTGCCGAAATTTTACCATAACCGTCATTTTGATACCGGGTATAAAAAATAGATATATTAAACAGTTCAATATAACCGGGCGCACAGGCGAAAAACTTCTATAATACATAAACCTTCATATCTATTTGGCTGTGTTTTGGCTTTCCTGCCTCAAGCTGTCTATTTTCTCTACTATTGCCTCTGCATACTCTTTGGTGCCCACCGCACTGGGATCGTTTCTGTCCTGCTTAAAATCATAGGTAACATATTTACCTTCACTGATATTGGAAGCTATGGCAGTCTCCAGAAGGTTTGCACAGTCTTGCTCTCCTATATGTTTTAGCATAAGCACCCCGGAGAGCATCATAGCGGTAGGGTTTACCTTATCCTGCCCCTTATACTTGGGAGCGCTTCCGTGTGTTGGCTCAAATAGTGCAATCTCATCACCTATATTCCCCCCAGGGGCAACCCCCAGGCCTCCAACCAGCCCTGCAGCCAGGTCAGAAATTATGTCCCCGTAAAGGTTGGGAAGAACCATTACATCATAAAGCTCCGGTTTCTGCACCAGCTGCATGCACATGTTATCTACTATACGGTCTTCAGATTCTATATCCGGATACTGGGAAGCAACCTCCCTGAACACATCCAGAAAAAGGCCGTCAGAGTATTTCATTATATTGGCCTTGTGTATCCCGGTTACTTTTTTACGGTTATTTTTCCTGGCATACTCAAAAGCAAACCTGGCTATATTCCGGGTGCCGGTAACCGATATGGGCTTTATGCTTATCCCGCTATCTTTCCTTATCCGGGCTTCTTTTTTCTCCTTTATAAATTCTATGAGCTCAACAGTTTCCTGCTTGCCCTTCTCAAACTCGATACCTGCATAGAGGTCTTCGGTATTTTCCCTTACTACCACCAGGTCTACATCATGGTACCTGCTCCTCACCCCTTCATAGCTTTTGCACGGCCTGACGCAAGCATACAGGTTAAACAGCTTTCGCATAGCCACATTCACGCTCCTAAAACCGGTGCCTACTGGGGTGGTTATGGGCCCTTTTATGCCCACCTTGTTCCTCTTTAGGGAATCGATGACCCTCTGGGGCAGCACAGTGCCCTCCTTCTGGTAAACCTCGGCTCCGGCATTTACCTCATCCCACTGTATTTCTACCCCGGTTGCCTCTATTACCTTAACTGTGGCCTCGGTTATCTCAGGCCCGATACCGTCACCAGGTATCAGTGTTATTCCGTGTTTCATAGGTTAAACCCCTTGTTCTTCGTTATATGTTCTGTCAATCCGCCATCCGAGAGTATCTTAATCATTACCTGGGGCAAGGGGCTGAATTCTATCTCTGTTCCCTTGTCCAGGTTGTAGATTAAGCCTGTGGACAGGTTTATCTTTAGATTATTGCCATCCTCTATTTTATCAGTATCACATATAAGGGCAGGCAGCCCCACATTTATGCAGTTCCTGAAAAAAATTCTGGCAAAAGACTTGGCCAGAACCGCTCCCACGCCCGCAAGCTTTATTATGGTGGGGGCATGCTCCCTGCTTGAGCCCAGCCCGAAATTCCTTCCCCCTACCACAAAATCCCCGGGCTTAACCTTTTTGGCAAACTGGGGATCTGCATCCTCCAGGACATGCTTGGCCAGCTCAGGAAGGTTGGACCTAAGATGAAAATACCTTCCCGGGGCAATCAGGTCCGTGGATATGTCATTCCCGAACTTGAAACTTTTTCCTCTCAATATTTTTTCTTCCATTATTCCAGTACCTCCCTGGGATCTGCTATATATCCTTTTACCGCGCTCCAGGCTGCGGTTGCCGGAGAGCAGAGGTAGATAAAAGAGTTGGGATTTCCCATCCGCCCCTTAAAATTCCTGTTCTGTGTGGAAAGGCAAACCTCCCCGTCTCCCAGGATTCCCTCATGTACACCTACACATGGCCCGCATCCGGGAGCCATAACTGCTGCTCCGCTCCTGGTCAGCTCTTCAATTATGCCTTTCTCCAGTGCCTTAAGGTATACCTCCCTGGAAGCAGGCACCACTATAAGCCTAACCCCGCTGGCCACTTTTCTGCCCTTAAGTATCCCCGCTGCAATGGCCAGGTCACTCAGCCTGCCATTCGTGCAGGTTCCTATAAAAACCTGGTCTATTTCTACCTTGCCCAGCTCGTTTACGGTGGAAGTATTGTCTACGGTATGGGGCTTTGACACCATGGGTTCCAGGCTGCTGCAGTCTATTTTTATTTCCTTCTCATAAACTGCATCGGCATCTGCCTCTATTTTTTTAAAGCAGCTTGCCCTGCCCGTATCATGCAGGTATTTTTCAGTTATTTTATCAGAAGGGAAAAGGCCGGTCTTGGCTCCCGCTTCAACTGCCATATTGGCTATGGTAAAACGGTCATCCATACTCATACGGCCAAGCAAGCTGCCCGAAAATTCCAGAGCCTTGTAGGTTGCGCCATCAGAGGTGATTTT
>JBNJCW010000033.1:0-20720 GCA_051744345.1 Actinomycetota bacterium | reverse complement strand
GGAGAAAAAGGCCTGCTGGGGCTTGCTTTTCATCCGGACTTTGAAAACAATGGCCTGTTCTTTTTAAACTACACAGACGATGAGTCCACCATCATCTCCGGTTTCACCCTATATGAGGATGATGAAAACACAGCAGATCCGGAAAGTGAAGAAATAATTCTTTCCTTTATGCAGCCATATTCCAACCACAACGGCGGGCAGATTGCATTTGGGCACCATGACGGCTATCTTTATATTGCTGCCGGAGACGGCGGCGGTGCAGGCGATCCCAACGGGAATGCCCAAAATCCAGAAAACCTCCTGGGTAAAATACTCAGGATAGATATAGATAAGCGGGATACGGGATTAAACTACTCCATACCCAGCGGTAATCCCTTCAAAAACAATAACCAAGGCTACAGGGAAGAAATATATGCATATGGACTGCGTAATCCCTGGCGGTTCAGCTTTGATCCGGTAACCAATTTTCTCTGGGCTGCAGATGTGGGCCAGAACATGGTTGAAGAAATAAATATTATAGAAAAGGGAGAAAATTACGGCTGGAATATAATGGAGGGAAGCCTTTGCTTCAGCCCTCCGTCGGGGTGTGATACCGAAGGCCTCAAGCTGCCGGTTTATGAGTATGAGCACCCCCTGGGCAAATCTATTACTGGAGGGCATGTTTACCGCGGGGAGAGCCTCCCCGTACTTTACGGGGTTTATGTGTACGCGGATTTTGTGACAGGGTACATCTGGGGCCTTGCCTATATCAACGGACAGGAAACCCATAACTATACACTTGCCCAAACTGATTTAAACATAAGCTCATTCGGCATAGATGAAGAAAAGGAGTTATATTTTACCGCCTTTGACGGAAAAATTTACAGGCTGTCAATGCCTTAAGCAGCTAACCCTGCTTTATGCAAAAACCTAAAATCCCTATTTCCAATACAAGAACTGCCATATACAGCCATAGCCAGTAATGCAGGTTTATCCGCTGTACAAAGCTTACCCTCCCCGCATACAGCAGACTGAATTTATACCTGCCTACTGGCTATGCTGGTATATAAAATTTTAAAATACATGGAATATTAAGCCCAAGATAGCCAGGACATCTATAATATAGAGCATAAAGTGTAACTCCCTGGCTTTGCCCCTTATGATTTTAATAAATGTGTAGAATAGAAATCCCCAGATTATACCCTGGGTGATATTATAGGTTAGGGGAATCAATATAAAGGCCAGGAATGCTGGAAGGCTTTCCTCATAATTTTTCCAGTCAAGCTTCATTACACCGGTCATCATAAACAGGCCCACGATAACTAAAATAGGCGCGGTTGCCAGTGCAGGGATAAAGCTTAAAATCGGAGAAAAGAACATAAAAGGCAAGAACAATAAACCGCATACAACAGCGGTTAAGCCCGTTCTTCCGCCTTCCTCAATGCCTGCTGCACTCTCGATATAAGTTGTTCCTGCTGATGTTCCGAAAAGCCCGGAAATTGTGGTTGAAACAGAATCCACAAACAGAGCCTTGTCCGCATTCAGGGGTTGTCCGTTTTTATCCAGCAAATTAGCCGTGGCAGCAATTCCTAAAAAAGTAGAAATGCTGTCAAACATATCAGTAAACAGCAGGGCAAAAATAGGGCCTACTAAAGAAAATTTTAAAGCGCCTAATATATCTAACTTAAAGAATACTTCCAGTGATGGAAGAGAAAAGACTCTTGTAGGTATGGACACAGGGGTGCCTCCAAAAATAAAGAGGCAATCAGGGCAATAATAGATGTAGAGATAATACCTATAATCAATGCTCCCTTTATCCTCTTTATTACCAAGAAGCCGGTCAAAATAAGGCCTGCAACAAAAATGATAACCTCAGGGGTAAGCCCTCCAAAACTTACCAAATCGCTTCATTGGCGACAATAAAACCAACCGACCTCAGTCCTATCAAGGTTAAGAAAAGGCCGATACCGCCAGCAACCGCATACCTCAATGAAGCAGGAACCGCCTGCAGTATCATTGTCCTTACTTTGGTAACAGTAAGTATGATAAAAATAATTCCAGAAATAAAGACTGCTCCCAAAGCAGTTTGCCAGGCTAGTCCGGCTCCAATAACAAGAGTGTAAGTGAAAAAAGCGTTCAGTCCCATTCCGGGAGCCAAAGCATAAGGAAGGTTGGTAAACAAACCCATGAAAATGGTGGACAAAGCTGAAACCAAAACCGTAGCAAATAATACCCCGCTAAAATCCATTCCAGCATCCTGCAGTATGCTGGGATTCACCACAATGATATAGCTCATGGCGAGGAAGGTAGCGATACCGGCTAAAATTTCTGTCCTGGCCGTGGTGCCCCTTTTCTTCAGAGAAAAAATTTTTCCATCATCACTCCTTTTTGCTTATATATGTTAATAGTATGAAAAGATAATATCCATTATTAATATTAATCTTATAGAATATTTTTTAAACCAGCCGCCTGGAGACCATTCAGGCCAACATACTGTTTTCTTTTTTAACCATTTCTTGCCTTTAAACCATATTTTCAATTGCTGTACCGCCCAGTCCCGCAAATCCCCTTTTCAGCTTTTTTAACAGAAGAGTGCACCATAGATTTAACCAAACCACAGCATTTGTCTCTTCTGTTGGTGTGGCTCGAAGATGATAAGGAAAGAACCGAGGGCAAAACATATTTTTACTTTATTTTATAATATAGGATTATAAGATAATCTATGAAAATATTTCTAGCCTGGAACAATTTTATGGTAATATAATTAAAATAATAAACCTTTAGGGTAAAAATTTGCGTAATGACAATTCTATTTACCGGACATATACTATAACCTTAGAATATCAAAAACTCATAAAAGGCTGTTATGGACACAAAACATATCTCACTTCTCTGCATACTATTTACAATTTTTGCCCTTACCTTAAGCTCTTGCGGTTTGGCTGCCTCAAGTCTAAACAATGCCGGGGATAATACCCCGCCGGATACAGCCGAAGAAACCCCTGTAGAAAGCCCGGCGGTCAGTGAAGCAGACAGTTCAGAAGATAAGCCCCTGCAGGAGGATATGGATGATAAAATAAAGGTATACAGCCCCGAACCTAATCAGGTTATTACAAGCCCACTCATAATCGAGGGCGAAGCAAGAGGTTTCTGGTTCTTTGAAGCTGATTTTCCAATCAAGCTTCTGGATGATAGCGGAGAAATAATAGCAGGTCATTATGCCACTGCTCTGGGCGACTGGATGACTGAAGATTTTGTCCCCTTTGAGTCTGAGCTTGAATTTGAAAAGCCCCAGAGTAAAACAGGATACCTGGTTTTAGAAAGAGATAACCCTTCAGGGCTTGATGAGCATGACGAGGAGCTGATCATACCTATTCATTTTAAATAGGTATATAAAAAAATATAACCAATCGGTTTACAGATCATTGATATCCTGGATTATTTTATCTGCAACAAACTTTTTCTTAAGCTCCCTGTATTTTTTCTTTTTATCAGAATATTCTCATTGCACTATTTAGAATTTCTATCAGAGCATGTTATATTTTCTTCCATAGGTCCCAACTAATTCTTTAACTCTGTAATATAATACCTCCCCTCATTTTAAGACAATAACAAAAATACTTTATATGGTTAGAATATTTTAACTATATCCAGTTATTTGCGATTTTTTTAGCTCTGTTTTAAAAAACTAAAAACGCCGTAGACTACCAACTTTTTTTATAGCCAGCAGTTATTTTAACAGCTGCGCCTTCTGCTTCAGCTGTATCCTGCAAGGCTGGCCAGGGCACAGTTTATGAACAGCCTCAAATCTTGCGCCCCTTACCTTCCGGCGGGGACAAATGCTATTTTTGTAACCATCAGAGAACCTTTGAGCGCCAGCAGACAGATAGGCAAAACAAATGATATAAGATGAGGGACATTTATGCTGTTTATTATAGAAGCTTTTAAAAAGACGGAAGCTTTGCAAGGGGTTGTCCATTTTCTTAAAATATGATTCAATTTCCTACTAAGAATTTAATATTTACCAGAAAGTATTGCATGAATGATAGCAGAGTAAAAACAGACTTTGTAAGGGATACAATCAAAAAAGACTTAAAGGAAGGCAGATACAAAAAAATCCATACCAGGTTTCCCCCTGAACCTAATGGATACCTTCACATAGGCCATGCCAAGGCAATCTGCCTTAATTTTAAATTAGCTGAAGAGTTTGGAGGCATATGCAACTTGAGGTTTGACGATACCAATCCAACCAAGGAAGAACCCGAATACGTCCAGTCCATTAAAGATGATGTGAGCTGGCTTGGCTTTGACTGGGGCAAAAACGAATACTATGCTTCGGATTATTTCAACAGGCTCTATGAATTTGCCCTTGATTTAATAAAAAAGGAAAAAGCCTATGTCTGTGACCTGGATTCTGAGCAGATCCGCCATTACAGGGGCACCCTTACCACTCCCGGAAGACAAAGCCCTTACCGTAACCGGCCGGTGGAAGAGAACCTGAGGCTGTTTGAAGAGATGCGGGAGGGAAAATATCCAGACGGCTCCAAGGTGCTTAGGGCAAAAATAGATATGGCCTCACCCAACCTGAATATGAGGGACCCGGTTATGTATCGTATTATGCATAGAAGCCACCACCGCACAGGCGGCAGCTGGTGCATATATCCAACCTATGACTGGGCCCACGGCCAGTCAGACTCCATTGAAAAAATTACCCATTCCATATGTACCCTGGAGTTTGAAGACCACCGACCCCTCTATGACTGGTTCCTGGAGGAGCTTCAGATACACCACCCCCGCCAGATTGAATTTGCCAGGCTAAACCTAACCTACACGGTTATGAGCAAAAGGATGCTAAGGGTGCTGGTGGAGAAAAAATATGTAAGCGGCTGGGATGATCCCCGCATGCCTACCCTTTCAGGGATGAGGAGAAGGGGTTATACCCCCCGGGCAATACGTAATTTCTGCTCAGCCATAGGGGTAGCAAAATCCGAAAGCACCATAGAGATAGAGTACCTGGAACACTTTGTACGGGAAGACCTGAACAAGGGAGCCCCCAGGGTCATGGGGGTATTAAATCCCTTGAAGGTAGTAATAGACAACTACCCCGAAGGCAAGGAGGAGCAGCTTGAAGCCGTAAACAACCCCGAAGACCCCTCTGCAGGCACCAGGAAGGTCCCCTTTTCAAAAATCCTGTATATAGAAAAGGAAGATTTTATGGAAGACCCCCCTAAAAAATTTTACCGGCTGGCCCCGGGAAGGGAGGTAAGGCTGAGGTACGGCTATTTTATAAAATGCACAGGAGTTAATAAAGATGAAAAGGGAAATATTTCTGAACTGCACTGTACCTATGATCCTGCCACCAGAGGTGGCGATTCACCTGACGGCAGGAAGGTAAAGGCCACCCTGCACTGGGTTTCTGCCAAACACTCCATAGCTTCAGAGGTAAGGCTTTACGATAAGCTGTTTACCAAAGAAGACCCGGCCCAGGATAATGATTTTTTAAACAATTTTAACCAGGATTCTCTTAAAATAAACAACTGCTGCCGGCTTGAGCCTTCACTCGGGCAGGCAGAGCCAGGCCAGATTTTCCAGTTTGAAAGGCTGGGGTATTTTTATGTTGATGCGGACACCACCAGCAAAAAACTGGTGCTCAACAGGACTGCAACCCTAAAAGACCAGTGGGCTAAAATAAGGAAGCGGAAAAAATAGCCTGCTTAAGCCTTTTTCAGCTTAAAAAGATAAAAAACAGCCAGAACCAGAAACAGCACCGGCATCACCAGAAAAAGCCCCAGGCCTGCCATATCTACATGCTGGCCGTAAACTGGTTTTAAGGCCTCTGCCATACCCAGCGGAAAGAGCAGCGTAAACCCCAGCACAAACATTGCCGGAGCCGTCAGCAGCCCAGGCCTTCAGATTTTACTGACCTTATGGCAACAATGATAAATGCAGGCATTATAAAGCAGAAATCCAGTATGTATACAGAGTATAAAAACTCAATTTTCTGACCGGAAACCATCAGAGGCAGAAGCTGGCTTGCCCACAGGGGATAAAATACAACCGGCTGCAGCAGCAAAAATACAATTGAAACTGATCTGACGGGCTTGGGCAGGCTTACCTTCTGCTTTACATCCCCCCTTATATCTGCCGCTCCATATACAACAGCAAAAAACGAAAGGGCAAAAACAGCCATATATGAGAAATAAAACAGGTTATAGATTCGCTCTATAATATAAATCCCATAAGCATAGAACAGGTAGCCGGACAGGCCCAGTATAATTATCTGTTTCTTTATATGGCCCTCTTTTGCCAAAAAGGCAAGCAGCAGCCGTCATTATATCCTGGGCTAAAATTCCCGGCAGTATATCATTGCCTGCTACCCTGGAATAGATATCTGGATTAAATATGCCTGCCAGTGCAGAAGAAAGAGATAAAACCGAAATAAGATACCAGAAAACCTTGTTCCTGTTAAGGTGCCCGAACACAGTCAAACCTTTCTATAAGATTAATAGAATTATTTAACCCTATTTTTCTATCAGCCCATTTTCCTCTATTACCCTTACCACGCTGGCCACTGCTTCCTCCGGGCTGTTAACCACCTTGTAAAGCCTTTTGTCTTCGGGGCTTATGTTGCAGTGCTTATCAAGCATACACTGGTCAATCCATTCACACATCCCCTGCCAGTATGAGCTTCCGTAAAGGACAATGGGAAAATGCTCAATCTTATTGGTCTGGGCCAAAGTCAATGCTTCAAAAAGCTCATCAAGGGTACCAAACCCTCCGGGAAAAATTACATAGCCCACAGAGTATTTTACAAAAATCATTTTCCTGACAAAGAAATAACGGAACTCAAGGGAAATAGTCTGGTAGGGATTTGCACCCTGCTCGAAGGGAAGCTGTATATTAGCCCCTATGGACTGGCCTCCAGCTTCAAATGCTCCCTTATTAGCCGCTTCCATAATGCCGGGACCCCCGCCGGTAATAACCCCGAAGCCTTTCTCAACCAGAAGGGCTGCGGTTTTTTCGGCCGCCTTATAATACTCATTTTCCGGGTCTGTGCGGGCAGATCCGAATATGGCAATACATGGGTCTATGCCGGATAAAGTGTCAAAACCTTCAACAAATTCCCCCTGTATCCTCAACACTCTCCAGGGATCGCTGTCCGTAAAGTCAACCCCTTCCGCCTTTGGCGTCTGCAGCAGTTTCTGGTCATCGTCTTTTCTCTGGTATTGTTTCTTCATATACAAAGTCTTTCGGTATTAATTTGCAAATTTTATATAATGATAACACAACTTTTATTTAAAAAAATCAGGTATGCCATTTATTTTTATTGTCTGCTATATTCAATATTAATAAAATTTACCTAAAATGTGGGAGGCCGGATGTGTTGTGCTATAACCAGTTTCATAATTTTTGGCCCGAGAATCGGGCTCATTGTCTGGTGGCTGGTAGACCCATTACTGTTTAGGTCTGCCTTCAGTACCTGGATAATTCCTTTAATATTTGCCCTGTTTGCACCATTTACCATGATTTTTTATATGGTTAGCTGGTATCTGGGGCCGGGAATAAGCGGTTTTGAGTGGCTGTTGATTATACTGGGAATACTGCTGGATATCTCCTCCTATGGGGGCGGCTACAGCAGCAGGCAGAGGTACAGGGGGATTTAGACACTCAGCGTCAGGTTATAAAAAGATTGCGGGAGGAAAATTTACCGTCAGTGGTAAGGTTTACCCCCAGCCTCTTGAGGCCTACATCATCCCCGGGCGTGGGTATGTGGGTCATATGCATCTCACAGTCCTTAAGCTGGGATAGCTTCTCCATGGCCAGCTCAGCAGTATGATTGGTTGTAGAGCTTATGGAAAGGGCAATAAAAGTCTCCTGAAGGTCCAGGCTTTCGGAATCCGACCTGAATACGCCTTTCTTTAACTTGGCTATCTGGCCGATAACCTGGGGAGAGAGCAGGTGTATCTCATCCGGTACTTTGGCCAGAGTCTTAACAGCATTCAGCACCAGGCTGGAAGCAGCATGCATAAGCTTGGAATTCTTCCCGGTTATTATTCTCCCGTCTGCAAGCTCCACAGCCGCTCCGCAATATATGCCTTCATTTCCCTTCCCCCTGGCTTCAGCTTCCAGCGCACTTTCCCTGGCAATCCCGACCACCTTCCTGTCACTAACCTTTACCCCCAGCTCCTCCATTAAAAGCCTTACCCGCTCTACCGTTTCCTTTTTCTCTATCCCCATTACGTATTCGGTATGGTAGCGGAAATAGCGGCGGATGAGTTCCTGCTTTGCAGCTTCCTGCACTGTTTGCTCATCCACTATTCCGCAATATACCCGGTTTACTCCCATATCCGTAGGCGAGTTATAATAAGGGAGGCTGGTATTGTTTTTCTCAATTATTTTTTTTAAGATTAGCTGCAGTATGGGAAAACTTTCTACATCCCGGTTGTAGTTTATGACAATTTTATTGTACTTATTAAGGTGAAAGGGATCTACCAGGTTAAAATCCTGTATATCTGCAGTTGCAGCCTCGTATGCAATATTTACTGGATGTTTTAAGGGCAGGTTCCAGATAGGAAAAGTCTCAAATTTTGCATAACCGGCATTAATCCCCCTTTTATGGTCATGGTATATCTGGGAAAGGCATGTAGAAAGTTTGCCGCTGTTTGGGCCAGGTGCGGTTACCACTACTATGGGCTTTTCAGTTTCCACATATTCATTCCTGCCAAAACCCTGGCTGCTGCAGATGGTATCAATATCGGTGGGATAACCCTTTATGGGGTAATGCAGATATACATTTACCTGCCTTCTTTCCAGCTTGTTTTTAAAAATCAAAGCAGAAGACTGGCCATCATAGCGGGTGATTACCACCCCCAGCACATCAAGCCCCCATTTCCTCAGATCATCTATGAGCTTTAAGGTTGCTTCATCATAGGTTATGCCGAAGTCTCCCCTTACTCTCCCCTTTTCAATATCCTGGGCATAAATACACAGTATAATGCTTATTTTGTCCTTCAAGGACTGCAGCAGCCTTATCTTTACATTAGGATCATATCCGGGAAGAACCCTTGCAGCATGGTAATCAAAGCACAGCTTGCCGCCGAACTCGAGGTACAGCTTATTATCAAACTTTCCTACCCTCTCAATGATTGCCCTTGTCTGTTCTTCCAAGTACCTGCTGTTATCAAATCCTACCCTGTTCATTTACCAAAACCCTCCAAAAATTAAAAAATTTGAAAAATAAAGATTTAAATATATCTAGAATATAATCTTAAGACATAGAAAAATTATAGCATGCGCAGCCGGCCAGTTCCACCGGTTTATCTGTTTTATAATATATGGCTGCACTTTTTAACCAAGGCAATATTACCTTATGCTTTCCATCCCGCCGCTGACGGCCTCCCCTAAAAGTTCCCTGAACATTACCGGATTCAAAGCATAAAGGATAGCAAAACAAGTAATAAAAATAACTCCAGCCAGCCATTTGGTATACCTTCCCCTGGTCCTTACAAACAGTATTATCGAAAGCACGGCTACAACTGCAGGACCTACTATCTTAATATCTCCCAGAGGTATATTATAACCGGCCACGGTTTTCTCGCTCTCCCCCAAAAACGAGCCCAGATCAAAGCTTATGTTTGCAGCAATAAGAACAGCCTCCATAAAAAGTACCACCAGCAGCACCCAGGAAGCCCATTTGGTAGAGGCCCCCTCAGTCCTGTAAGCTTCATAGACGGCAGCAGGAATTAAAAGTATTACTATATACAAAGGGCTGGAAAGCCAGATGCCAATAATAATCCCAATTGCTGCCAGAATGCTTACAATCGTACAGATAAGAGCGGCATATTTGGTTGGTTTGGCCATTTAATCACCTCACTTGAAATCAAATTTGACAATCGAAAACAATGATTATCAAGGATTATATCAGAAAAGTAATCAAAGGATATATTAAATTTGAATAAGATAATGTTAAAATCAATATCAAATAATATTGGAAGCTGCTGACGGCAGTTTTCCCACAGCCCATAAATTGCTTCTTGCCGTTGCACCCTCTGCAGTATTTATAATAAAGATATTTTTTTATCTTTATTTATATATGTTAGAATTACTATATTTTAATTTACTAGAATTGGAGATATGATGTTAAAAATATCAATCGGGGTCTTCTTTGTTCTGCATGCTCTGGTATACGGAATAATGCTTCTGCCGTTTCCAGAGCTTCCGGGCAAAGGTATGGGAAAATTCTACACAACCTTTGTGGATGCAAAGCTGCTGCATTACCTGAAGCTCCCAAACAGCTGGATTAGACTTATTGCCATAATTGTATCCCTGACTGCCATGGCCGGCTTTATAATTGCTGCTGCTGCCTTATTTGGAGCAAATCTTTCCCCTGCATTCTTTAAAGGGCTAACCATGGCCCTGGCAGCAATATCAGTTATATTCATAATTCTGTACTGGCATCCCTATCTGGTGGTAGGGCTGGCTATAAATATTGCCATACTGGTAATGGTGCCTATTTTTAGCCACCGGCTGGTTTGATTTAGCCCTGCTTATCATATATTTATAAAATATTTTAAATTATGTATATAGTATTCTTATGGGGGAAAACTTACTGTCAAACAAGTTTTGCCCCAGCCAGGCTTCATTTTAAATTAAAGGAATATACTTACTGGCTGTCATTTTAATTTTAGCAATATAATTTCCTCTGCCTTTATAGTAGTGGCTATTCAGACTAAAATAAATAATGTTATATAAGTTTGTAATAATAATTATTCTTATTTACATATTATTTGCAAATATATATAATATTTTTAGCATCACTTATCAGGGGAGAAAGAAATGGCTAAAGTAACCAGAGAAATGGTAGAAAAAACCGGACTGAATGTAAATGAGGTTGTGGAGCTGCTGGTAAAAAACGCAGCGGCAGAGCTGACCACTTATTACTATTACACCATCCTGAGGGTAAACCTTATAGGGCTGCAGGGAGAGGGAATAAAGGAAATAGCCGAAACTGCTAGAATTGAAGACAGAAACCACTTTGAGGCTATAGTACCGAGAATCTATGAGCTTGACGGAAAAATACCTGAAAACATGAAAGAATTTCATGACATATCGGGATGCCCGCCAGCTTCACTGCCAAAAGACCCCACAGATGTAAAAGCAATGCTGACTGTGCTGGTAGAAGCTGAGAGATGCGCAGTAAGGGGATACACCCACATGTGCAACCTTACCGCAGGCAAGGACCACCGGACCTATGACCTTGCCCAGGCGATACTTAATGAAGAGATAGAGCATGAGAGCTGGTTTTCAGAGTTTTTGGGCGAAGGGCCCTCCGGGCATTTCTTGAGGCGGGGAGAAACTTCTCCTTTTGTGAGAAAATTCTTGAGGTAATTGCCGTACAGGAGGCTTGAAAAAGCCTCCTGACTGCCATGAAACTTAAAAAAAATAACCCTGGAACAGCTACAGCAATGTAATGGCCTTAAATGGCAGGAAAGCCTACATAGCCTGCCGGGGCCTGGTTTACGATGTAACCGATAGTTTCCTATGGAAAGGAGGAAGGCATCAGGCCTGTTATTCTGCAGGAAGCGACCTTACCGGTCCCCTTGAGTATGCTCCGCACGGAATAGAATTTTTGCAAAAATTCCCCGTAGTGGGTAGAATTGATCAAACAGCTCGCTGGTTTTTATGAACAAAAAGTAGAGTTTATGATAACGGATGCTTACTATTCATTTAAAAAATTTAACTCCAGGCACCTGATCCTTATATTTCTTTCCTTTATCCTCACCATATTGATGTATTTTTTGTTTACTCGTTTAACCAATATCCTTGGTTTTTTCCTGGGATACCTTATTTCATTTCTGTTCTACTGGTTTGTTTGCTGTTTCATTCTTCCCCTGTATCTGCTTGAGGGCATAAGCGGTATCATAAACTTGTTCAAAGCGTGGTGGGATAAGAGTATTAATACCAAATGGAAGGCTTTAATTATAATTCTATTGGCTTGGCCCCTTGCCCTCTGTTTTAGCGATTTATACCCAAGTTATCTTAAAACAAACCCAATCATCATTATTGTTTCCCTGTTAATCGGAGCTATAAACGGGACTGCCGAAGAAATACTCTGGAGAGGCGCTTATATTAAAATTTTTTCCCACATCAAGTGATTTTGCCTGATATGTGCTTCATCTGGGTTTGCCCTTTGGCATATAGCCCCGCAGGCTGTCAGCACAAACCCATCCCCGGGAGGGACTTGGCCATTTCTTTTTTTCTCGTTCATCCTTGGCCTAAGCTGGGGCCTGGCAGCAATTAAGTTTTTGTATCAGAAAAAGTTATTTTATAATCCTTTTGTTTTCTGCTAATATTTTTCTATTATTACTTGAAGCCCTGTAAAATATGCATAACCACAAACATAAAAGCAGCGCAATTTCTAATATAAGGCTGGCTTTCTTTTTGAATATAGGGTTTGCCGTTATAGAGGTAATCGGGGGCATATGGACCAACAGCCTGGCCATAATCTCAGATGCATTACACGATCTGGGAGACAGCCTCTCCCTGGGCCTGTCCTGGATTTTAGAAAACTACTCAAACAAAAAGACTGACGAAAAGTATTCCTACGGGTACAGGAGGTACTCTCTTCTAGCCGCATTGATAAACAGCCTGGTGCTTATAGGCGGCTCAATATTTATCCTCTACCATGCAATCCTCAGGCTGCTTGATCCCCAGCCGGTATACGCCAGAGGCATGATGTTTTTTGCCATAGCAGGCATAGCAGTAAACGGCCTTGCCGTGCTGAGGCTGAGAAAAGGAAAATCCCTGAATGAGAGGATAGTGTTTTTTCACCTTATAGAGGATGTGCTGGGCTGGGTAGCGGTGCTGGTAATCAGCATTATAATGATATTCAGGCAAATACCTGTACTGGACCCTCTTCTCTCTATAATCATAACTGCCTACATACTTTATAATGTTGGTAGAAACTTAAAAAAGACAGCATCGGTATTCCTCCAGGCAGTACCTGAAGGAATAAATGTAAAAGAGATAGATTCCAGGATTATGGAAATCGAAAAAGTTATAAATGTCCACCATACCCATATCTGGTCAATAGACAGCTTAAATCATGTCCTTTCTGCCCACGTAGTAGTTGAAGATGATATTACTACCGGACAGATATTCGATATTAAAAAACGAATCAAAGAGATACTTAAGCCTCTGGGAATGGATCATGTAACCCTGGAAATAGAAACAAAAAGCGAAACATGCAGCTTAAGGGACAGAGACTGTTTTGATTCCTAGAGATTATATGGACTCTTTATTATTAAATTTATAACCCTGATGAAAAAAGCAGCTAAAATATCTTTTATTTTCCTAACCTGTCTTCTGGCAGCCTCGCTGCTGTCTTCATGCTGCTATCTTCCTTATGCAGCGGCCAAAGAACCTGAATCCAGCATTGTCAGGCAGGAGAAGGCTCCAGTATCCGGAGCTCAGGAAAAAACAGAAGAAACCCCTGCAGAGAGCGCCGCAGATAAACCTGTCCAGGAATATGAGACCAGGGATTCAAAGAATATTCAATTTACCATTTCCTATGATATCGAAGCGGCTGAAAATACAGATAAGGTGGTTTTTGCTACCACCGTCCCCGATGATTACCACAAAAGGCAAAAGGTAGAAGAAATTAATTATTCTCCGGAGCCTTCCAGGGTTTTTAATGACGGGAAAAACAAATATGCAGAGTTTGTAATCCAGGACCTTAGCCGGAATATCAGCATTAATATTTCCAGCCGTATCACCATATACGGCTATGATTTAAATACAGCCAGCACAGAGAAACCGGATTTCCTGAAAGAGGAAGAGATTGAAACATACCTTGGACAGGAAAAATATATAGATGTAGGCGAACCGATAATAGCAGACAATGAAATTATACATAACCCTGCCCCTGACCCTGTAGATAAGGTAAAACTAATTTATGACTATGTTTTAGACAGCCTCTACTATGAAGGCTATAACCCTGAGTCAGCGGGTGCAGCAGAAGCATTAAAACAAGGCAGTGGGGATTGCACCGAATATACGGATGTTTTTGTTGCCCTCTGCAGGGCAGCCGGTATACCTGCCAGGTCTGTAGAGGGATACTTCCTCCCTGCCCTAGACCTATACCGGGGGCATAACTGGCCGGAAGTCTACCTGGAGGAATTTGGCTGGGTACCTTTTGACCCCACCATTGGTGATGGAAGCCAGGAGGGCAATGCCACCACTTTCTATAACCTCCAGAATGCCTATGTTTACCTGTCCTTTAAGAGAAATGATGCGGTCTTAAATAACTACCATTACTACTACTACAAATACTGGGGAGATAATATAGAGGTTTCCAAAAACATTGACTATTTAATCAAAGAATAATAAATTGCTTAATTGTAGCAACACTGAGCTGCTACAATTAAGATCAGCACTAAAATAGTCGAGATTCTGGCAGGACCGGTATTATTCGAATACTTACTGAAATCTTTTTCTTAGTTTTCTAAGCTTGGAATTAAGATCATCCTTGCCTTTGCCTCGGTAATCCCTCTGTCCTCTGCCTTCACCCTGGAAACTCCTCTTTTCTCTGGACTTTGCTTCATTAACCACGATGGTTCTGTCCTTGAAGCTAGACTGGTTTAATTTCTCCATTGCCTTTTTGGCTTCTTCTTCAGTATCCATCTCTACAAATCCGAATCCCCTGGATTTTCCGTCTGCCCTGTTAATTA
Source organism: Actinomycetota bacterium (assembly GCA_051744345.1). GTDB lineage: Bacteria > Actinomycetota > Humimicrobiia > Humimicrobiales > Humimicrobiaceae > Halolacustris. The sequence continues at coordinate 6,012 of JBNJCW010000033.1, read as the reverse complement.
CTTTGGAATAGACTACCTTGCCTTCAGCGGCAAACAATTCTTCCAATTCTTGGTCTGTGGTTGAATAATCAAGATTACCCACATACAGTCTTTTGTTCACTTACATACCTTTCTGTAATTTTAAAATAGTCTTATAAAGATAAGCAGGCATTGATAATAATTAAAAAAAGGTAGAAACATAAGCAGGAAAAAATGGAATCTAGCCGGAGCTTACATAAACTCTCTTAATATTATTACAAATCCTTACTAATCTTTATAATACCTAATTATTTTATCATTATATTAGATAAAAGCAATTGCTATTTTTTAGGCTATTTTTTAGGCGTTGCGGTTACCTTAACTGGTGCACCGGCAAAAAAATCAAACGGCAAAGCTACGTCTTGTCTGTAAATAATGGTTTTAACCCTATTTTTTGTTTATTGAAACAGAAACAGGCAGTGCCCTGCTTCAGCTAAACCCACAAATATATTGCAGAATTATTATCTAATAAAAATTGCCTTTATTTTTTCCCAGATTTGAGCCTTGAAAGGGTGATTTTTGTACCTATGGCAGAGACCACAAACAGTACAGGTGCAATAACCATCCCTATTACAAAGAATACATAATTTCCCATTACCGGATAAGTGTAGTTATGCAGAAATATTCCAGCAGGAGTAGCAAAGGCAGATATACCGCTAATTACAAGAAACACCCTCAGCCTGCCCCTTGCCCTTTCCCTGACCACCAGCACAATAAGGGTTGCTCCCAAACCCAGAAGCAGAAACAGGGTAAAAAAAAGCAGATACCAGGAGTAGCCTCTGAAAGACTCCCACAGCCCTGCAATGAATACTGCCACCAGCAGGGCACCAAACAACACTACCAGAATCCAGAATATGGTAATGGCTGCGGAGGTTGAGGGATTGAACTCTCTTTTTTTTAAATCTTCCATAGGCAGCTTATCCTGTATTTGCACTTTCAATAGTATAGGCCAAAACCTGTTAAAATAAAATCGATTATTTCTTTTTTCTATAAACCACAAACTGCACAGTTATCAGAGCCAGGGTTACAGCCATGAATATTAAAGCAAGGAATATGGAAAGGGTCATATCTGTCCTTGAAGTGATGCTGGTAAGATAGGGGGCGGCAGCATTTCCCACAGTACCCGCTACAAACAGCGCGGGAAGGAAAGAGCCAGCCCTTTGTTTGTATATGGTGCTCCCAAAATACACCAGCAGGGGGAAAATAGCAGAAAAACCAAAACCGGTAAATACCACAAATATAAATACGGTCCAGCTTCCGGCCTGAAGCATCAGATACAGGGCAACTGTACCCATGATTGCAAGATAGAAAATAATGGTTACCGGATGCACAAAATCAGTAAGATAACTTGAAATAAGCCTGCCAATGATGATAGCCAGCCAGAAAACCGTCAGCAGAAACCCTGCAGCGAAAACGTCAAAGCTCCTCATCTCCCTGAAAAAAGTAGGCGCCCACGTTGAAATAACCGTCTCGGCAACAGCATAAGAGAATATAGCCATGCAGGTTACCAAAAAAACCATATTCCTCTTCCTGTCTTTTAAAACCTCCTTCAAAGGGATGGCCTCTCCGGTACTATCTGTAATATCATACTCCCTTTTCCTGGTTATCAGCTGGTAAAGTATAAATATTAAACCAAATATGGCTGCAGATACCAGGTATATATACCTCCAGCCTATGCCGCTGGCAACCACCCATACAGATACCACAGGGGTAAGTATGGCGCCGACAGGGAAAAAAGTAGTGGCGATGGTTAGTATCTTTGCCCTGTTTTTTACCTTGCTTTCTAATATGTACTGGTTTGCTTTTATGTAAAGTATTCCCAGAAGGTAACCCACCAGAAAGTACAATCCATAAAACAGGTATAAATTGGAGATAAAAAACATAATTGCCGATACAGTCATGAGTAACATATATAAAACAGAAACCAGATTTATTCTTGACAGGAAGCGGTTATAAATATTGGCAGTAAGCTGGCCTATAACCAATCCTACCGTAAAAAAAGTAAAAACCAGGCTAAAATCAGCAGGGGTTATGTTCAGTGAGCTGCTAATCTCTATAAGTATGGTGCTGGGGGCCATCAGGAAGAACGAAAACATAAATAAGGTAAAAAAATTGGGAAATTCGGCCACATAATCTATTAATCTGTCTTTTTTTACAGCAGTATTATTTTTTACCAATGAAAATTATTTATAAACAGAAGTTTGATAAAATATTTATTCAAGTTTTTTATCCAGGATTGAAGATATAGTTTTAACCTGGCTCAGTATTTCAACAAGAATCTGGTCCTCTGCCTTATACGCGCCGGCATACGAATCACCTTTTACCTTAATTTTACTCAGAACTTTATCCTTTATATAATCAGGATTCTCTATGCCGGGCAATTTTAGTTCAGCTTTCTGGCCCTGCTGGCCTCCTGCTCCTGCAGTCTGGAGGTGGACTGTTGCTATGCCCCAGAACCTTTCCAGCGGCCCCCTGGTAATGTCTACATTGGTAATCTTGGGGTAAGGCACGGTTACCTGCTTTTTCCAGATTACCCCCCACCTCATATTGACTCCTTCCTCCCGGATACTGTATTCTGCCTGACGGTAAGCAGCCGGAATCCAGAAAAGCAGCCCTGCCGTCACCACCAGTATTGCTGCTGCTGCTGCAGCAGCAGCAATTAAGCCTGCCGGTAACGCTAAAATAATGATGCCGGCAGCAATAAATACCAGCCAGACAGCCCACACTGTATACCACAGCTTCTTCAATTTAACCGAAGGTTTGTCTGCCATAAGTTATCTTTTCCTTATCTGTCGAATTTAGCCCATCCCTTATCTTAAAAGTTCCCTTCTAAAAAGGGCTTGCAGCTGCTGCAATATCTTATTATCCCCTGAATCCGTCAATCAATAAAATTATTTACATTAACCCTGGTGCCGCTATCGCTCAGTATCCAGTTTACATTCAGCCCCCTGCTTTTTAAGAAATCCATTACCTCGTCCTCCCTGCTGTTCTTTAAGCTCTCTATTGTCCTCTCGCTGCTGTCTGACCACAGGCGGTGCTCGAAAAGCTTTCCTATCTTATCCCCTATTATATCCCAGTCCTCCATACTGATATTCCTTAAAAATATCTTCTTTCTCTCACTGTCATCATACAGGCCCAGTATCTGGGCTATGGTGTCCCTTAGGAGGGTGGACCATGCCTTCAGGGCGCCGTTTAGGTATATATTATCTGTTTTATGCCCGCCGTTTGCCGTGGTTGTCTCTGCAAGTATGTTTAAGAGCTTCACAACATTTTTCCTCTCATGTTCCCTCAGCCGGTCGGATTCCTCAATATTTATCTTTAGCGGCGGTTTGGCGATAAATTTCTTAAAAATGCTCTGCTTAAGCTTTCCCAGAGTAAGGAGGCTAGCGCTCTGGCTGTACTCGGATATGTATTTTGAAAACCGGTTACCCTCATCCTCCAGTATGCTGTCATAAATATTGCTTATAACCATATTTAAAGCCTCAGCCCTCTTCCTTCCCCTCTTAACCAAAAAAGAAACAAAACCGGCCTCGGATTTCATCCCCCCTGTATCCAAATACTCCTGCCACTGTTCACTGAAAAGGTCAGCCCATTTATTTATAAGTACCGAACTGAAAAAAGGCATCTGCCTCAATTTATCATGAGCAACCAAATTTGTTTCCTTAAGCACCTTAACCTGGGGGTCAATATAAACCTTGCACTCTATTTCATCCCTTCCCGCCCAGACCTGGGCAGCAGTTTTGTGCTGGCCGTCAAACAGCATTATCCTGCTATCTACCAGCCTGCATATTGAAGGGGTAAGCTGGCTATGGAGCATCAGATGGCGGTAAAGCTCCCACATCCTTTTCATTTCCAGGGGCCTGGGCTGCAGCTCCAGGTCATTGTTGATATATCTGGCCGGAAGAACAATATAAAAGTAATGGTAGCCGGTAGAAGGGCACACCGAAACCGGCAGGCATTGCTCCTTTTGGCCCAGCCTGATATCCAGGTTCATCCCCCGCTCATTAAATTTTACCTGCACGGCCTGCCCGAAACTGCTCTCCCCAAGTTTTTCCCTGAGTACGTCATTGAGCTTCCTGGCCCTTTTTTTGCCAAAGAAATCTTCCATTTCTCTCAGGGCCTTGTATTCCTTAATGGAGAGGTTCTTTACTGCAGACTTATGTTTTTTACATAAAGGGGCTATATTCCGGGTATCATCCGATTTGGTTTCAAGGGTCGGACAGATGAAATGGTATTCTGTTTCCTCGACAAATTTCAAGCCTTTTCCACATACCTGGCATTCTATATTTCCATCACTGGCAAACCTTTCCTTGATAACCTTTTTCTGCTCATCGGTAATACTTAGTTTAATGGCCACTTTACCCCCTCTTTTTTTTAAATTTTATAATATTTGCCCATATTAATCTATCATTTCTCAATACGGTTTCTTCCCTTTTCCTTAGCCCTGTAAAGCAGGTTATCCGCCCTGTTTAATATATCCCTGTACCCAAAGCTTCCATCATATTCAACAATGCCCCCGCTTACAGTTACCCTGAGCCGGTCTATATCCCATTTATTCTTTTCAATAGCTATCCTCAGCCTTTCGCCTATTAAAAAACCTGAATCAAGGTCTGTTTCAGGCATTATAATTAAAAACTCCTCTCCTCCGTACCTGCCTGCGATATCGGATTTCCTGAGGCTGCTTCTTACCAGCATGCCCATATCCTTAAGCACCCGGTCTCCTGCCTGGTGGCCGTATGTATCATTTATGGCTTTAAAATAGTCTACGTCCATCATAAATACTGAAAACCTGTTGCCGTATCTTTTGGAACGGCTTATCTCCTGTTCAAGCAAATAAGTTATATGGCTGTGGTTGTACAGCTTGGTCAGGCCATCTGTAATGCTCAGGAATTTAAAAAGTTTCTTATCCTTCTTCAACTGTTCATTAGCTTTTTCAAGTTTCCTTTTGGCTATATTCAGTTCATCTGTCCTTTTTTCAACCCTCTTCTCTATTTCATGGTATGCATGCTTTAAATCGATATTCTTTTTATTCAGTTGCCCGGAAAGGATTTCTACCCTCCGGTAACTGTTTGAAAACTGCCTGGCAATAATTACCGAGATAGAGGATAAAAATAATACCCAGCCTGCATAAAAAAGCTTATTGGAATCAATCAAGCCATAGTCAATCAAAAAATCATGGATGATGGCAGAGATAAAAAAGGCCGCCCCCAAAAGAATTATAAGGGCATCAAAGTTCTTTGCTGCTATGTTTTTAACCAGCACATACAGTACAAATACCGCCCCCAGGAATATAATGAAACCGTAAACAGGCCATACCGGATTTTCCGCACTAAAGGGGAGTATAATTATGGCCAGGACTGATGCCAGTGTTGCCAAACTAAAGAAATGCAGTACATGTCTTGAGAAAGTCCGGTTAAATATATGGTATAGAGATGAAATTACTGCCGGAAGCACCAGCATCAGCAATACTGTCTGTATATTTTCTTCAGCCTGGAGGCTTATGGAGGGCAAAATCAGGCCATAGGTCTTATTTGCTTCAAGCACGGTATGCATAAAAATTAAAAAACCGGCAATGCTGAAATAAAGATGGGCGCGGTCCCTTTTGCGGTATATAAAAAAAAGCAGGTGATAAACAGACAAGGCCAGTATGATTCCGGAAAGAAGCGTATGCAGGGAAATATCCCTGTGCCTTGACCTCTGCAGCTGCTGGGGGTTTCCAACCTTGATGGTTTCATTAATCCCTGCACGGTAATAGGAGAAACTGGACACCTGCAGTATTATATCCACCTCCTCATCCCGGGGCCTAAACACTGCAATATCCGAGGAAAGCCTGGACCTGGAATTTTGGGCCTCTTTGGCCAGTTGCCCTGAAGAAGATACCAGCCGGTTACCAACATACAGTTCATAAGCGGTAGCTATGTTTTTAAGCTTTATCCCGTATACCGCCTCCGGGTCCACCCTTGCTTTAAGGTGGTAGGTTCCATAACCCTCTAC
>JBNJCW010000032.1:0-20890 GCA_051744345.1 Actinomycetota bacterium | reverse complement strand
AGCCCATTAGCCCCGGGGGCCACATCTTCTGCTTCGCCGTCCATAATGCTGTAAACTTCTTCCCCTTTTATGTCCCTGCAGCAGTGGTCCCTTAACCACCTCAGGGAAGTGGCAAATGACTTGGTGCCGGTGCCGGGATAAAATAGGCCTTCTTTAATGTAAGAGTAGTTTATAAGGCCCTTGCCTGAAAAAGGCTTAGAAGTTATAACGCATATCCGGCCGAAGGTGGCAAGCTTAACCGTGCAATCCCCCGGCTTTGCAGAACCCGCCGCAAGCACTTCCAGCATGGTATCGGTGCTTCCCACTATAACCGGGGTCCCTTCTTTTAATCCTGACCAGCCGGCTCCCTGCCTGGTTACCCTGCCTGCAGCTTCTGTGGGGGAAAGCACCTGGGGAAGGACCTCTGTATCCAGTCCGGTTAAAGAAAAAAGGTCCCTATCCCATGCTTTTTCAGCCGGGCTGTAAAACAAGGTGCCCTCAGCATCTATGCGGTCGGTACAATCTGTTCCCGCCAGCATATACCTTACATAATCCTTGGGAAAAAGTATTCTTTTAATTTTGCCAAATCTCTCCCTGTCTTTTTCCTTTATCCACATCAGCATAGGCAGGGTCCACATAGCCTCTACCGGGTTAAAAGCTGTATCCAGTATCTTCTGCCCATGGCTTTTGGCAAGCTCTTCTGCCTGGCGGTAGCTTCTGGTATCGGTTATATGCATTACCTTTCCCAGTACCCTGCCGCCGGCTCCCAGCAGTACCGGGGAATGGGTAACCCCTCCTACCGCTGCCGCCTCAATCTGTGAGCTATCTATACCTTCAGCCTTAAGTACCTTTTGGATCCCCCTCGCACAGGCTTTAACCCAGTCCCCTGCATCCTGCTCGGCCCATCCGGGGGCAGGATAATATACCGGGTATTCTTCAGACACAGTTAAAGCATTACCCTTTTCACTGTTCAGGAGGGTGACCTTGCACCCTCCTGAACCTATATCTATTCCCAGCAGATATCCCATTTTAGTACATATCTTCCTCTAGGTCCGGTTTTACCCTGGGAAACTCACCGGGCTTGTAATTTTTCTTAAGGTATTCAATCAAGTCTACCACTACATCTACTGCGGTCTCTACAATAGCTTTCCCTTTTTCTGCGCTTGCTTTCCGCGGATCACCGGGAGCCCCCGTTTCCATAACATTTTCCTGAGGAACAAAGGTGATAGATTCTATGGGAAAAGCGTTAATGAGCTCAGAATGCACCGCCGGCCTTACAAACTTTTTATCAATATAGGGCTTTAGGCTGTAATCCTCCTTTGCCTTGGACATATCACAGAGCTCAGGATAAAGGTAGAGGCTTACCGATGATTCTACTTCATCAGCATGCTTGAACGGGGTTTCGCATACCTCCTTTATTTTCTTACAGGCCAGCTCCCACCAGGTGGCAACAGCCATAAAACAGTCCACATCAAGTGCAATCTCCTGTACGGCGGTATGCACCGTCCACCACTGCCCGTGGGCCTGCATTATGATAATCTTCTTAAATCCTGAATTTACCAGCCCTTTTACCACATCCCTTATGAATTCTATCTGGGTGGTAGCCCTGATAGGAATGGTCCCCGTAAAGCCGTAATGGAAATAGGGGTGGCTGCCGTAAGGCATGGGGGGAGCAACAATAGCTCCTGTTCTTGCACTTACTTTCTTGGATATCTCAAAAGCATTGTAAAAGTCCACCCCGGTGGGACAATGAAAGCCATGCTGCTCTGTTGCCCCGATAGGCAGTATCGCTACTCCCACTTCTTTGCTTACTTTCTTTATCTCCGGCCAGGTAATCTCCTGCCAGATTACAGGTTTTGCCATGATAACTCTCCCTCTCTACATTTTATTAAAATCAACTACCAGGTCTCTTACCACCTCTCCGCCGCCGGCTGGTTCTATGGTTATCTCCGAATCAGGCTCTACCCTGGTAGCACAGCTTCTGACTGTCTTGCCGTCGAGCTTAACTATGCAGGTGGTGCACATTCCCTTGTAACACTTAAAAGCCCTGTAGGCCAGGGTGCCGTCATAATCCCGGTGAATTCTGGTAAGCAGTTCATGCACGGTTACTGCCCTGTCCAGATCCACATCGTATTCCTGAAAATACGGTTTGCTATCCTTCTCAGGATCAAAACGCTGTATTTTTGCCTTTATCTTATATTTGGACATGTTTGCCTCCTAAAGCTAATATTTAAAAAATTAATCCTGGGGCTTCATACGGGTATAGATTACATCCCTTTTGGAATAATCGGGCTTGCCGTCTACCTGTTTTACTATAGTGTGGCATCTCCAATCCTTATTATCCGTCTCCGGATAATCTGTACGGTTATGGTGGCCCCTTGATTCCTTCCTAAACATTGCAGACCCGAAGGTGATCTGGGCTGCACTTACCATAAGCCTTGCCTCCAGTGCTTCTTCCAGCTCAAAGTTATACCTTATTAGGTCTGGAACCTCTATATTTGCTATATCTTCCCCCAGAGACTGGACAACAGACAAGCCTTTTTTCATCCCTTCCTCACTCCTGAAAGGAGCAATGTGCTTATCCATAACCTTAAGAATTTCTTCTTTTATAAATACCGGCCTTGTTCCTTTCTTTTTCCTGGACAAGAACATGTTAACCAGCTCTGTTTTTTCTTTTAGATTGGACTGGTCCGCCGGTAACTGGTCCCTTTTCTTAGCATCATCAGCAGAGCATCCTCCTACCTGAGCTCCGGTGGTCTGGGTATCACACAGCGCACTTCCAGCCAGCCTGTTTGCGCCCTGGAAATTACCTGCGCACTCTCCGCAGGCATACAGCCCTTCTATAGAAGACTCGCCCCTTTCATTTATATATATGCCGCCGCACTGGTAGTGGGATGCAGGAGCAACCTCCAGAGGCTCCTTGGCCAGGTCAATTCCTGCTGCATCTATTAAGAACTTGTAATGCTTGGGGGTCATGGTCTTAAAAACATCCCTTACTGCAGCTTCCCCTTTTGGTGATAGGGTAGTGTCAAAATAGACTCCCCCGTGGGGGGTGCCCTTGCCTGCCCTTATGGTTTCAAAAATGATTTTGATGGCTTCATCCCTGATGGGAAGAGGCTTTTCTATTATTATATTCCCATCCTTATCTGTGATTTCCCCGTCAGCAAACTCATCAATCATAAGCTCGTATAATACCACAGTACCCTTAACGCTGGGGGGCCACACTACATCAGTTCCATAGTACTGGTTAAACTCCAGGTCCACCACGTCTGCTCCAGCAAGATAAGCCATGGCCACTCCGTCCCCGGTAAGGGTTGGCGGGTTATCACTGAAGCCCCATAGAGAGGTATAGCCGCCGGTAGCCATAACCGTTGATTTCGCATTCACTGCCACCAGCTCTCCGGTTAACAGGTCCATGCCTATAACCCCTACTACAGCATCTCCGTTCTTTAAAAGGTCAAACACGAAGAAATCCTTAAACACGTTTATATTATCTCTCCGTGATACCTCCTTGGCCAGCACTGTAGACATATGCTGCCCATTTTCAATCATAAAGCATGACCTGGGGTAGGTCTGGCCGGGCATGGGTGTCTGAAAAAACCTCCCGTCATCATATTTCTTAAAATGCACCCCATACTTCTCCATATCCAGTATACGGTCACAGGCAGTAAAGGCGACTATCTCCGCAATATTCTGATCTCCTATAAACCTGCCCGCCTTTACCATGTCCTCGAAATACTGCTCAGGGGTATCCCTTTCATCCCTTCCCCTGGGCCCAAAGGGAGCCTGTATGCTCCACAGGGCACAAGGAGTCGCCCCTGAACGGCCGGGGCGGCCTTTGTCCAGCATGATGCAGCTAAGCCCTTTCTCTGAAACTTCAATAGCCGCCCTGCAGGCAGCGCCGCCGCCACCTACTACCACCACATCCGTGGTATAGGTTTTAACATCCATCATTCCCTCCTATCGTTTTGGTTAATATATTAATCTAAGCTTTTGTGTATCCTTAAGCCTGCTTACCGCCTCACCGCTTATCTGGCTGTCGGTAACCAAACTGCTGCAGCTGCTTATATGGTCTATGTTCAGCATCCCTTCCCTGAAGAACTTGGTGCTGTCTGCCAAAAGGTTAACTTCTTTAGAGCGCTCCATAACTTTGCCCAGCACATTAGCCAGGTCCTTGTCTGAAGTAGTAAGCATAAGGTCATTGGAAATCCCCGCCGCAGATATGAATGCAGAATCGATATTAACCCTCTCCAAAAACTCCAGAACCCAGCTTCCGCAGAACATATTAAAATCCGCCTTAAGCTGCCCTCCGGTACATATAATTTTGGCATCCGGATAGCCTGTGGCCTGCCCTACAATGGAAGGGGAGGTGGTTATGATATTAAGGTCAATGAATTTCTTCTTAAAAAGCTGCTGGGAGAAAATATATATGGTGGTAGAGGAGTCCAGAAATATGGTCCTTTCATCTTCTACCAGCTGCTGGGCTTTCTGTGCAATTTCCTGCTTCAGCTCGTAACTGGCCCCCATCCTTGCCTTAAACCTGGTCTCGAAATGGTCATGTGCTGATTGGTCAATCTTTACCCCTCCGTGCACTTTTTCTACCAGCCCTTTTTCCTGCAGAAGGCTTATGTCTCTCTGGATGGTAACCCTTGATACCCCGAATTCCCTGCTTAAGTTATCCAGGGTTATGACATTTTCCCTTTGGAGGGTGTCAACAATTTTCTGCCTGCGCTCTTCAGGTATCATGTATGTATAATGTACAATATTGATATAATTGTGTACTGTTTTGTATTATATTTGATATCTATCATATATTCAAGTAAAAAATTACCTGTATTTTATAACCCTGGTACCTGCAATCCTGTCTCCAAACCTTTCCTTCTGCCTGGAGCTGGCTATAAGGATAATGCCTAAGATATTTCCAGCAGGAAGGCTGTCTACAACCCTGAGGATGTTTCTTGCCATGCTTTTTTTAAGGCCGGGCTTCTGCCCGTTTGTGCCTGCAACCTTAATCCCCATTGCCAGCTTGCCCAGTGTTTTTGACCAGTATGCCTCCAGGAGCACAAAATAAGCGGCCATAAATACAAGGAAAGCGATACATAAAGGATCAGTTATAAACAGGCCCTTTGCCCAGCGGTGATCAGCGGCGCCCATAATCCATACCCCTTTAAGCAGCCTGGTAACCGGAAAAAACAGGGCACTGAATACCAATAAATCAATCAGGAGGGCAGCAAACCTTAAGCCCAGCCCGGCAAAGATTACTTTCCTTTTCATACCTTAAGTAAGCCTTTCTATGCTTTCTTCGTACCCGGGGTATTCTTTTATAAGCTTGTCCCTGAATTTCCGGCCGCTCTGGTAGTCGGAAAAATCAAATCCGGGAGAAACCGTGGTTCCCAGCAGGGCAAACCTTCCTCCCTCTCTAAGATACGCTCCCTGCCAGGTACCGCCGGGAACCAAATGCTGCACACGCTGCCCTTCCATTATGCCGGTTCCCAGCATCACCTTTTCTGCATTACCTTCTCCGTAGAGGTTTAACATACAGACAGGATCGCCTGTATAAAAGTGAAAAACCTCATCGCTTTTTACCCTGTGAAGATGGGAAAAATGCTTCTCTGTTACCAGGTAAAGTATGGCCGTAGACAAGTTCCTGGCGCCGCCGTAGCCCGGGGACAGGTCCTTTTTTTTAATTAACTGCGGGCACCTGTATGTTTCTGCAAAATAACCGCCCTCATCTGGAAGAGGTTTCATATTAAACCTTTTTATAATATCCCCTGTATCCATATCATCCCCTGTTCTGATATTAATTATATTTGCATTTTTGTTTTGCTAACAGTAGAAATTATAATAGAATAGAGGTAATTTTAAAAAACACTGGATGCCGGGTGGAAAATTTTTTTAGTTACATTCAGGTATTTTTTTTAGCACTTTTCCTTTCCTTTATTATCGGAAAAACCATCTACCTTAAAAGAAAAACCAGGATAAACCCCATAGCCATACGCCTGGGCAGAGACGGGATAAGGCACCTGGTGGAGGTGCTCCTGCTGCTTCTGGTAAATGTATGGAGCTTTGAGGTCCTTTTTTATGCCCTGGGAACCGGTTTCAGGATATTCGGCCCGCTTGATATAAGGCTGGTGGACAGTTTCGCTTTGAAAATACTGGGGCTTTTTACCGTATTTTTAGGATTTGTGTTTTTTATCTTAGCCCTTATAAACCTGGGGACATCATGGCGGCTGGGAATAGATGAAAAAAAGCCCGGAAAGCTGGTAAGGTTTGGCATTTACCGCTACTCCAGGCATCCCATCTATGTCTTTTTCAACCTCTATTTTCTGGGCACTTTCCTTATATGGGGCAATTTAATATTTTTGCTTTTCTGGCTGGCGGTGGCAGCCATACTCCACTACCAGATCTTAGAAGAAGAAAAATTTTTAACCAGGCTGTACAAACAGCAGTATACAGGCTATATGAAAAAAGTAGGAAGGTATCTCAGTTTCAAGCCTGCTGCCTTCAGAAGGGCAGAATATATCAAGGGCCTAAAACAATCCAGGGATTAACCGCTCAGGCACCTGCCAGAATACGGATAAAACTCTCAACCAGCGAAGGGTCAAACTGCTTGCCTGCTCCCTCTTTAAGCTCCTTTATTACCTTTTCCCGCCTTAAAGGGCTGCGGTAAAAATTTTTATCCGCCATGGCCATATAGGCATCAACTATGGCAATAATCCTGGAATTAAGGGGAATTTTCTCCCCTCCTATACCCTGGGGGTACCCATTGCCGTTCCAGCACTCATGATGGGAAAGCACTTCAAAAGCGATCGTGGAAAGCTGGGGGCAGGCAATGCAGATATGATACCCTGTCTCCGGGTGTTTCCTGATAAGGTTCCAGTCCTCTTTTTTTAATCTTTTCCTGGCATACAGTATACTGTCAGGGACAGAAATCATTCCTATATCATAAAAAGAGGAAAGGAGCATCAGATTATCCATTTTGTTGCCCCTTACCTGGGCTGCCTTGCCCAGCTTAACAGCCAGCTCCTTGAACGATTCCACCTGCTTTTCTGTCTGGCCCAATTTTTCAAACAGTGCCTTCCTTAATGAATCCACTATTGAATTGGAAACTTTCTTGGATTCAGTAAGCTTAACCTTATACATCTGGTTTTCAGCCTCAATCAATTTCTCCCCTATCTGCTGGTAGGCCTTTGTCTTGGTTGCCAGCCCCAGTGACATCGACAGGGGTATCATGTGCACATTTTCCCTCTGGAGGCCCTGTTTGATTCTTTCTACAAGCTCACTGGCTGTCCGGTAATTTGTTCTGGGGAGCAGTACCGCAAACTCGTCTCCTCCCCACCTGGCTACTATGTCCTCCTCCCTGAAGCATTTGGTGAAAAGCCCTGCTGCCTTTTTTAAGAGTATATCCCCTTCCATATGGCCAAAGGCATCATTTATAAGTTTTAGTCCATTAAGGTCTCCCATAATGATGCTTAAGGGAAGCTGCCTCCTGGTATCCAGTCTTTTTAATTCTTCTTCAAAATAGGAACGGTTATACAGGCCGGTAAGCTTATCGTGAAAACTGAAATAGCGTATCTGGTTCTCGGCCTTTTTCCTTTCGGTTATATCCCTGGCAATAGACATAACAATATCCCTGCCGTTTAGCTCAAACAGGCTGGAGCTTACCTCAACAGAAATGCTTTTACCGTCCTTTAGCAAATGGTTCATCTCAAACGTATAATAGCCCTGCATTAGAAGCTTTGAGATTATAAAGGGCATTTTCTTTTTTGACTCCCGGTCAATTAAATCCAGAGGGGAAAACCTTAAGAACTCTTCCCTGCTGAACCCGTATTTCTTAATGGCCACCTGGTTAACCTCCATAAATTTTGAAGGCTTCTTTTTCTTCCGGTTTAATTCATACAAAAATATAGGGTCATTTGCATTATTGAAAAGCTGCCGGAATTTTTCTTCGCTCTCACCCATTTTCTGCTCAAACTCCTTCATATGGGTGATATCGGTTACCACAGTCCTCAATCCCACAATACTCCCCCCGGAATCCTTCAAGGGCACGGAATTGCTTAATACCCAAATCAGCTTCTTATCTTTCCTTACAGCAGGATACTCGTTTCTCTTGCGCATCTCCCCCTTTAAGATGCTCTCTACGTTTTTTAGCACTTTCTCTTTTTGCTGGGGAACTATAAATTCAGTTATGTTTTTCCTGCCTTCTACTTCTTCCTTACTGAACCCGATAAGTTTTTCTATACTTTTATTGGCATAAGTGATATTGCCCTTTCGGTCCATCTCAATTACCGTTCCTGGAAGCCGGTCTGCCAGTTCCCTGAATCTTTCCAGGTTTTTTTCCAGCGCCTGCCTGGCCTTTGCCTCCTCTTCTATGTCCCTGCCGGTGCATAAAAACCCAACTACCTTTTTATTACTGTCAGCCAGCGCCCTGCAGTTCCAGGAAACCCGTCTTGGACCAGATTTTGAATTTAACCTGCTGCTAACCCGGCAGATGTATGCTGAACCATATAATTTTTTTGATTTGCTTCTTAACCTCTCCCACCCCTCCTGTTCAATAAATTCAGAAATATTTTTGCCCAGAATGCTATCTTTATCCAGGCCCAGGAAACCGGCCAGAGAAATATTTGCAAAAATTATATTTCCTGCGGTGTATGCCTCAATTAAAAAATCGGGCATATTTTCAAGTATTGATTTATTGATTTCTTCCATTTATTCTAGATTATAATAGGTCGTAAAAATATTCCGGTTCAAACAGTACTCAGCCATGCATATTTCTAACAGTCCTCGGAAAGAGAAGCAGCTGGGTTATCCTTTTAAGCACCCCTTTTTTTAAAAAAACTAGACTAACATATTTGCTTAATATAAATTTTACTACTTTTAACTTCATATTCATACTTTTAAAAACTTTTTCTTCTATTTGGATAAACAATTATTTGATAATATAAAAATATGAAAAAATCCAACTTGCTTTACATTGACAGCCGGCAGGCATGCGGAAAAATCGAGCAATTCATAAGAAGCTACGCCCTCAGCCTGGATAGGGGCGGGGCTGTAGTAGGCCTAAGCGGGGGGCTTGATTCTTCCGTGGTGCTAAAGCTGTGTGCAAACGCCCTGGGCAGGAAAAGGGTGACCGCGGTTTTGCTTCCCGAAAGGGATTCCTCCAGCACACATACCGGCTATGCCGTAAGCCTTTGCAGGAAATTGGGGGTTGATTATATTTTAAAAAAAATTACCCTCCCCTTATGGGTCCTGGGGGTCTACAGGCTTTTTCCCCCTGCCTTCCTCTTCCCCAAATCCGCCATAAGAAAATATGTAAAAAAAGAATGGGATAAAACGGCCGGCAGACTCAATGAAGACCTTTATATGGTTAACCTTCAGGGAAGCAGTGATCCCCTCATGGCCAGATCCCTGGCCTATATCAGGATAAAGAACCGGCTGAGGTCTTCAGTCCTTTTCTATTACTCCGAGCTTAACAACTACCTTCTGGCAGGGACAGCCAATAAAAGCGAATGGATGACCGGTTTTTTTGTTAAATTCGGAGACAATACAGCAGATATAATGCCGCTGTCCGGCCTGTACAAAACACAAATAAAAGAGATTGCCAAATATTTAGGTATCCCTGAAAAAATTATAAGCAAGGAACCGTCCCCGGACCTGGCAGCAGGCCTCACAGACAGGGATATATTAAACATGCCTTACAGCCAGCTGGATATGGTGCTGGCAGGTATTGAAAACAACCTTACTTTTACCCAAATAGCAGAAATTGCAAACACGACTGCCGGTGATGTCCAAAGGGTATCAGATATCATATACAAATCTGAATGGCTCCGGCAGCCGCCTGTTAACTTAAAAATATAAGGGGATATAAGTGGCCAAAAAAACCATATATATAATTATATCCATAGCAATCCTGGCAGCGGTTATTGCCTGGGCATTGGCCTATTTCCCCCAAAGGGACAATGGCCAAAACTATTACCAGAAAAGGCAGCAGATGGTCGAAACCCAGCTGCTGGCCAGGGGCATTTCAGACAGGGAAGTAATTGAAGCCATGTCAAAGGTGCCCAGGCATGAGTTTGTAAGCCCGGACCAGCAGGACGCTGCCTACCAGGACCGGCCCCTTCCCATTGGCGAGGGCCAGACCATTTCCCAGCCTTATATTGTTGCCCTCATGACTGAAGAGCTCAGCCTGAGGCCCGGCCAGAAAGTGCTGGAAATAGGCACAGGCTCAGGATACCAGGCAGCTGTTCTGGCTGAAATAACTGACAAGGTCTACACCGTGGAAATTATTGCCGGCCTGTATGAGACGGCAAGGCAGAGGCTCAAACAGATGTACCCTTATGTAGAGGTTTCCCACCATGACGGCTACTACGGCTGGGAAGAGCATGCGCCGTATGAGAGGATAATAGTTACCGCTGCTCCCGACCATATACCCCAGCCTCTGGTAAGCCAGCTGACAGAAGGAGGTATCATGGTTATCCCTGTAGGGCCTCCCGGCTGGAATCAGGTACTGTGGAAGGTTACCAAAACAGAGGGCCGTATACAAACCGAAAGGATCTTGGATGTAGTGTTTGTTCCCCTGCTGGGCGGAGATTAGGCTTCAGAAATTCTTCTGTAGGCTAGAAAAGCAGCCAAATAAGCCAGGCAAGACAGGCCCAATACTGCTAAAAAGCCTATATGTATTGAAATCATAACTGCAGAGACAGAGCCCACTACTGAAGCACATCCGTTTATGGCCCAGAGCCAGGGGATTATCTCTTTATTTTCCTCCTTGGCCCGGGCAATTCCCAAAGGGAAAGGCATCCCCATCAAAAAGCCTGCAGGGGCTATGAGGGCAATGGTTAGCATAAACCTCTGGGCCAGGGGCCTGGCCAGCACCAGGTGTCCGGAGAACCTGAAAAAAATCATGAAAGCTATAATGTAGGTTATCAGCGCCGATACAACCCACAGCAGGCCTACCTTACGGTAATTGGAAAAGATGCTCCCCAATCCGGCAAAAAGCATAAGGCTGAACAGTATTACGGCCACAGAGTATGAGGGCTTGCCCAGTATGAGTATAAATATCTGCATCAGTGGAAGCTCTATAAAGAAAAACCCCAGGCCTATGGCCAGAAAATATAACAGGTATCCATAATCCTTTTTTAAGTTTATGCCGATCTTTGCAGTTCTTACCGGCACAAGGATAAGAAAAACCGAAAGTATTATGCTTATAAGCAGGGCAGCAGCTAAAATGAGGTAACCCCCTCCCCCGAAGGGCTGGGTGCCCTTCCCAAAATACCTTATGATATCCGGAATCTGCCTGGTTTTGAAAAAATTAAAAAAATACGGCTGGTTATCGGCGGCAGGCTGGATATTAAAATAGTAGCCTGCGTAAAATTTTTGCCTTATCTTGCTGTCTCCCTCAATTATCTCTTTAAAAAACTGGTGGAAATAGGGTTCCTGCAGCCTGTTGTATATATTGGCCTCCCCCGCCTCCATGCCCCGGTAATAAACCAGGTCATAGTTTAGTTTATCCACCATATATTTTAAGCTGTCTATCTCCCCGCTGCTGTAACCTGATTTCCTGTAAACAGTGGTAAGGGTAGACCAGGAACGGTAGGCAAATACATGGGGGGATATATCCTTTCCTGCCGCCTCCGCCAGGGTACCGATTATCTTAAGGTTCTCGCTGGGAAGGGATTGTGCCCACCTGGTTACCGCCAGGCGGCCGTCCGGGGCAAGCATGCCCATAATGGAAGCTATGCTTTCTATGCTGTAGGTATAATTTTCATTAAGGCTGTAAGCCCCTGAGGCTACCGGGTGGAAGCTGTCAGAGAGGCTTAAAATAATGAGATCAAACTTCCGGTCAGTGGCCAGGGAATAATTTCTTATGCACGTTTCTGTAACCTTAACCCGCTTATCATTGTAAATCCGGCCGCTGTAAGAAGCCAGGGGGCCTTTCAGTAAATCTACCGCCAGCCCATTATCCTGCACTACGTGTATATCAGGTATCCCGTAGTAAAGGGAACATAAGACATCCAGTCCCCCTCCCGGCTCTATTACCAGTACATTACCGTATTCTTTTTCCTCCAGAAAAACAGCCTGGGGCAAATATTTTAAAAAATCCAAATCATTGCCTTCTGCCCTGGTAACCGGAGAAAGGTTGTCTCCATCTACAGTCAGCCCCAGCTGCGGGGGAGGCGCATCCCCAAAGGTCAGGCTTAAGCCGGGGGCAGATTTTATGCTGCTGCTCTGTACCACATCAATCCTGGTGCTTGAATCCTGCCTGGTATAGATAAGGCGGGAGTCAGGATAGCGCATTACAGCTGGAAGGCTCTTGTAAGGGGATATCCTTGTGTCCCACACATCAGGAAGAAATACATAAAATGAAGCTGCCGCCAAAATAAATAATATCCCCAGGGCCAAAAATCTTTTAATATGCTTTCTTTCTGTCAGCAAAAACACAGAAACAAGGCCCAGAAATGAGGCCAGCATGATGGTTTTTGTCTGCTGTATGACAGGCATCAGAATAAGGAAGGCAATGGCTCCCAGGCTTGAGCCGGCAAGGTTAAAGAAATAGGTAATCTGCGCCTTCTGTTTCCCGTAGAACGCATACCCTATGAAGCAGCCCCCAAAGAAAAAAGGGCACATTAAAAAAAGGTAGTATATAAATAAATAAAAAACCTGGCTTGCCTCCCAGGCAATCTTGAAGGAGTCAAAAGGGACAAGGTTTATAACCAGAAAACTGACTATTACAGATACAGAAAAACAGAATGAAAACAAAAGGTAGAGCAATGTTTCATCTTTTATGCGGTTAACAAAAAAGGGCAGAAAGCTTCCGCTTATACCGAAACCAAGGAGGGCTACACTTACAATCAAAAAAGCAAAATGGTAAAAATCTGCTACCGAGAGTACCCTCAGCAAACAGACCTGGTAAATAAATACAGAAAATGATACCAAAAAAAGGGATATATTAATTCTTGCTTTCATAATTTTTGACCTCTTCATATATCTGCCCCATAGCTTTTCCTGCCTGCTGATGCCATACCAGATGCGCTTCCCGGTCAAATGCAGTAGGCTCTGCGTTTATGATTATGAATTTGGAACTTAAATCGGGAAGCCGGTTAACCGGGCTTACTTCCAGGCTGGAGCCGATTACAATAAGCAGATTGCTTTTTTTAACCTCTGCTTCTGCCTGCTCATAATCTGGTCCCAGCATGTCCCCGAACAATACAACATCCGGCCTGAGCACCCCGCCGCAGCTGCACCGGGGAGGAATGCTGCCTTTCTTCACCAGGCCAATAATATGGGAAAAACTGTACTTCCTGCCGCATTCCATGCAGTAAGCCTTATCCAGGCTGCCGTGAACCTCCATCACATTCCGGGAGCCTGCTTTAGTGTGCAGGCCGTCTATATTCTGGGTAATTATGCAATCTATTCTACCCTCCTTCTCAAGCTTGGCAAGCACATAATGTGCCCTGTTGGGCTCAACTCCCCTTATGGCATTTATCTGCTCCAGAACAGCCATGCCTTTCCGGTAGAAAGAGAGGGGATCGTTATAAAGCATATCAGCAGACAGCAGCCGGGGGTCAAATTTCTGCCACAACCCTCCCGGACCCCTGAAATCGGGTATGCCGCTTTCGGTAGAAATACCTGCCCCGGTAAGCACACACACCCTTCTGCTGTCTTTTATCTGCCTTGCTATCTGTTCGGCCTTACTCATAATTGCTTCCCCCTTGTAGTTATTTTAATCCTGCCCAGCAAAATAAATCTTACTTCTGATACATTTGCTACCGGAGTATAAACCCTCAAATCCCCTTCATTTCCTAAACCCAGGAAAATACCCAATCCCAGCATACCCCCATCCTGGT
Organism: Actinomycetota bacterium; assembly: GCA_051744345.1. Lineage (GTDB taxonomy): Bacteria > Actinomycetota > Humimicrobiia > Humimicrobiales > Humimicrobiaceae > Halolacustris. The sequence continues at coordinate 7,064 of JBNJCW010000032.1, read as the reverse complement.
TGCACAAGCCTAAAAGGCTGAATTTTTTTATCCTTTTAAGTAACCGGCTTAACGGCGGAAAGCTTCCCAGCTTTCTTGGCTGAAGCGATACCTGCCTGCCTGCCTTAAAATACTGGAAAAATTTTTCCTGCCTGTACATTGCCCTTTGCTCAGAACTTTTCTGGTTGAGCCCCTTTCCCATCTCCAGACAACATACATTGATATTTTTTAGATTTAAAAATATTTCCTTATAGGGTACAAGCTCTTCTCCTTTTTCAAAAAGCACCAGGTACCTTGGTGATATAAGATTGATCTTATGATATTTTAACGCCTGGCCGTAATCTCCCTGAACCAGGCCGGTGGTATCTATAATTACCAGGCCGGCTTTTTCCAAGCACCTCCTGGCCAGGCTATAGGTACCGGTAACCATGGGAAGAAAATTCCCCCTGGGCGAGGTTGAGCCCACAAAGTAGAGCTGCCAGAAATTTTCTCCTACTTTATTTGCCTTATCTCCAGCAGTAAATACCTGAGCCCCTATACAGGAAGGAGGTCCTACCGTAGACTGGCCTACATCACTGTCTACCAGCGCTGCGCTTTTGCTCCTGTCCAGGGCACGGCTTATCAGCTTTGCACAAAAGGTTGTCTTTCCGCTGTCAGAATGGCCCAGCAGAAACACAATTCCTTTCTTTGTTGACAGTTTCTCCAAAAGCCGGTTGTAATACTTAGACCCTTCCATGGTTTCTGCCCTTCAATTGCCAATGCCGCAATAAATGGTGTAATTATATTGTAAGATAATTTCATTAAATAAAAAAACAGATTAAGGCCTGAAGATTCTTTTAAAATATGCAGCCTGTAACCAGAACCAGTCAGAAGGGCCAGGCTTAAAAATTCTTTAAAAAGTAATGCAGGAAACTGCGCCTGAAATATAATTGAGATTAGCATGGAAGAATCCAGTTAACGGTTTACCCTGGTTTTAGCAATGGTCAACACAAACACATCGGCAACCCCGCCTTCAGCAAGAAGGGTGCTGGTGACAGCCTTTAGGGTCTCTCCTGAACTGTAAAGGTCATCAAATAGCAGTACACCCTTCCCCTGGTAACGGTCATCTTTTACCTTAAATATGCCATCCAGTATCTCTTTTCTCCTGGATCCCTCTTTTATGTTTAACAGCTGGGGGGTATGCTCGGTCTTTAACAGATAATCAAAATCAATACCAATGCCCAGCTTTTTGCCTAAATACTCTGCCAGTTTGAAAACCGGCTGAAAGCTTCTGTCCAGCTTGGAGGGAGGGACAGGTATAATAACGGAGACACCAAATTTCATTATATTCTCCATTATGAAATCAGCAGCCGCGTCACCCAGTGTCTCTACCTCTTTGGTATTGTCGAAATATTTAAGCTGGTAAAGATGCTCACCAATTTCGGTCCGCTTTACAAGCACCAGGTCATTTTCCTTGGTATCCTGGCGGATTGTATTCAAATCCAGTGCCCAGCCTTTTTCCCAGTTGCCTTTAAGGGGGATAGGATTTAGTTCCATATTATAGATTGTAATTAATAATTTAAAACAGAGAGCATAAAATATAATAAACCTTGCCAAATATGTTTATTATACCTGTAATTTTTTAAAATAAAAATATCTATCTTTGCACAGACTGAAAGTAGCATTGCCTCAGGAATCCGGCAGAATTCTACCATTTAAGGATGCAAATATTTAAAAACGTTATCTTTAACTTAAAAAACCTGCTGCAAAAACCGATTATAGCTGCGTTATACACGGTAATACTTCTTGGGCTTTATTTTTATCGTATCTTAAAAAATTCATTGGGATTTTCATATATAAATTTATCTATATGATTTAATCCATTCTTGACAGCCCCGTAAATCCCTGCCTTTCTTTTCAATTTAGAAAAGACAATCTCCCTCTTGTAGGGAGTGATGCTGTAGATCTCCTGTTTTAACACCTCTAAAAATTCATTGCCCATTTCTGTAACTTCTCCATTTATAACCACTATTTCAGGATCCAGAACCACGATTATTGTAGATATGCCCAGTGCAAGTGTCTTTATTATCCTATCATTTATCAGGGCTTTAAAGTTTAAGTCCTCCCTGTATTGCCGGGCAATCTCACTGAACGGCAGGAATTCCTTTATTTTACCAGCATCCCTGTAATAGTCACTGGCTGCCTCTTCAATTTTTTTTACATCACACCGGGCCTCAAAATAGCCAAGATTTTTATTCCTCCCTTTTAGGTTTTCATAGTGTAGAATAAGGATACAGTTAAAAATATCTTCTAATGGCAACTACTAATAATAAGCATTTGCTTTTATTAGGATTTTCTTTATGAATATTAAAAAGCCTCCTTAAGCCAGTTGTGGGCCTGCCTGGTAGGCTCGGGGATTCTATATTTGCTTACGGCCAGGGTAAACCTTATAGCTGAATCAAGGCAGATCCTGTGTCCGCAGGAAACAAAAACCGGTTTTGTGCCATCCCTGGTCCGGAGGGCTGCCCCTATCACCTGTCCGTTGTCTTCTACCGGGCTAAAGCTGCCCTTTCTCTGGCCAGGCTCCTTAAAACTGCCCAGCAGCTTTGACTTTGCAACCCCTATGGAAGGCAGGTCTAAAAGCAGGCCCATATGTGATGCCAGGCCTAACCTCCGGGGGTGCATGTACCCATTGCCGTCAAAAAAGACAAGCTGGGGTGTGGTTTTAAGATTCTTAAAGCATTTAAGCACTGCCGGCCCTTCCCGGAAACTTAACATACCGGGAATATAGGGGTAGGTTGCTTTTAAGGCAACAGATTTTTTCTCCAGTATGGCCAGCTCCGGATAGTAAAAAACCAGTACAGCACAATATAGATGGCCAGCCTTTACCCTTACATCCACCCCGGCAATCCTGTTTACCTGGCCGTAACCATCCTTTAAAAGTATCCTGGCTGCCAGCTCCTTTTGCAGCTTTACTGCCTGTTTGTAATCAATGTCCCAGCTGTGTTCCAATAATATTCACCCTCTTTAGTTTAAATCATTTATTAATTATAATAGAATATTGAAAGAAGGGGGATAGCCATGAGGTTCACAAACAGAAAGGCAGCAGGAAAACTCCTGGCAGAAAGACTGGAAAAGTACAGGGGGGAAGATGCAATTGTATACGCGCTTCCCAGGGGAGGGGTTATCCTTGCAGCAGAGATAGCCCGTCATATAGGGGCCTCCCTTGACCTTATAATAAGCAGGAAAATAGGCCACCCCCTGCAGCCGGAATATGCCATTGCGGCCATCACTGAAGACGGCCAGATGGTGGCAAACCAGCAAGAGCTCTCCGAAGTAAGCGATGACTGGCTTAAAAAAGAAATAGAAGCCCAGAAAAAAGAGGCCGGGAGAAGGCGTAAATTTTACCTTAATGACCGGCCTCACCTGGATGCCGGTTCCAAAACAGCAATAATAGTAGATGACGGCATTGCTACCGGCTTTACCATGAAAGCCGCCATACTGCAGCTAAAAAAAGAAAATCCCAAAAAATTAATAGTAGCCGTAGCGGTTACTCCCCGCAGTACTGCAGAAGCCCTGAAAAAGGAAGCAGATGAAGTTATAGCCCTGGAAATCCCCAGCGATTATAATTACCTGGGAGCAGTGGGAGCCTACTATGATGAATTCTACCAGGTAACCGACAGCCAGGTAATAGAAGTATTGCAAAAATTTTAAATAACCTTTATTTCTATGGAAATATTAAAAACAGCACCAGCCGTGATTTTATTAACCATGCTGCTTTTAGCAGTCTCCTGCACCTTCATCGAAGGGGCGGGGCAGTATATCAGCAGCAGTCCCATAGAAAATAAGGCAGAAGCGGAGGGAGAAGAAATTATGCTTCCGGAACCGGACAAGGAAGGACAGATGGCATTGGAGCAGGCTATAGAAAAAAGAAGATCGGTAAGGAGTTTTACTGACCAACCCCTGGATAATAAGCAAATTTCACAGCTGCTGTGGTCTGCACAGGGCATAACCCAACAGCCAACCGGCTTCCGGGCCAGCCCTTCAGCTGGAGCACTCTATCCCCTGGAACTTTACCTGGTCCAAAGTGAGGGGGCATACCAATACCGGCCGCAGGACCACAGCATAGCTCGGACAGTAAGCGGAGATATTCGGCAAGTGATAGCATCCTGCGCTCTGGGGCAGCAGGCAGTGGCCCAAGCCCCGGTAAGCATTATAATAACTGCTGTATATGACAGGACTACCGTAAAATATGGAGAGAGGGGAATAAGGTATGTGCATATAGAAGCTGGACATGCCTGCCAGAATATACTCCTGCAGGCTACAGTCTTGAATCTGGGCGCAGTACCTATTGGCGCATTCAGCGACCAGTGTATAAACGAAGCATTAAGCCTGGATGAGAGTTATACCCCGCTTTATATAGTGCCTGTAGGCCATCCTGTGGATTAGAGACATGGCTCCATGCTGGCGAGCATTAACCTATTGCTCGCACTGCCATTCCAGAGTAATAAAATCCTCTGCAGTCCCCACTGAATTGGTTGCCTTGGCTGTTAAGGTATAGGTCTGGCCTCTTTTCAGGTTTACCTGGGCTATATCCTTTCCCCAGGCTCTATTGCTGTCATCCCTACTCCATTCAATTGCAGGTTCCGGATCTCCGCTTACTGCTGCCTTTACCCTGTAAAAACAAACATCACCGGCAGCAGCATATTCGGGCCCCATAATTATCTCAAGATATATGGCTGGCACCCCTTGCCGGTTTTCCTCATTTTCTTCTTCGGCCTGCCCTGTTTCTTCAGTTTCCGGGGATGTAGGCGCTTCCCTGTCAACATCTATTTTGTCTTCATCGCTTACCTGGCTGCCGCACTGGCCGCAAACTACCGCCGCCGAGAATACAAGTATGAATACAAGGGCTGGAAGGATAAAAAATAATTTTATTTTGCTCATTCCTATTCCCGTTTTTCCTTTATGGAAAATACCACAGATACTTTTGATATTATAATATCACAGCCTAAAAAATAGTTATAATTTCCCTGCATGCCGGGCAATAAAATATATAACCAGGTATATGAAAGAGAATACAAAATAAAGGTAAAGGAACAGGTTCCCAATCCTTGAATATACCGGTTTTTGGCCATTTAAATATACGGTTTCATAGAAAACCCCCCTCTCCCCCAGCTCAGTATCCAGAATTATCTCTCCCAGAGGATTGATTACTGCCGATACCCCCATATTGCTGCTATGAACCACATAGGAGTTATTCTCCACCGCCCTGAAAGCAGAAAATATAACATGGTGCCAGGATGCAATACTGTCCCTGAAGCCGGCATCATCGGTTAGAACAAAAAGGATATCCGCCCCATTATTCCTGAATATCCTGGATATTACGGGCAGGGTTGATTCAAAACATATATTGGTGCCTATATAACCCTTGCCCGGGTACTCTATCAGGTCAAAACTCCTGTCCGGGGTTATATTAACCTTGGCTATATTCAGGAAACTCAAGAACCCCAGTTTATCCGGGTAAGGCATGTATTCGGCAAAAGGCAGGGGGTGTATCTTATTATATCTTCCCTCTATCTCCAGCTGGGGGGAATACAGGAATACAGAGTTGTAGTAATTCTTATGCCGGTCCCAGACTATCTGGCCCAGCATAATGTAAAGGTCCTCTCTGCTGGCCACCCTTTTAGCCCAGCGGCTGAAAGCAGCATTCCTTTCCCTGTAAACAGGGCCCCAGAGCACGCTTTCTGCAAACACCACCAGCTCGGTATCCGGCCTGAAATAATTTTTATCGCTGTAGGGCCGGGGTATGAGTACCCCTGGATCTTTTTGGAATTTCTCATCAAATGGTATATTGGTCTGTACAAGCGCTATATTAAGCCCCTCATCTTCTCTGCTTTCATCCTGCCGGTACCCATAAATGCTTATGCTCCCAAATACCAGTATAACCAGGACTGCTGCCAGGGCCAGGGCCATAAACCTGTAGCCTGCTTTCCCTTTTTTTAAAAATATTAAAATGGTAAAGGCAGCACATAAATTAAACAGGGCAATGGCTCCTGAAAGGCTGTATACCCCCGCTACTTTCGTAATCTGCAGAAGGGGTATATAGCTAAATTGGCTATAAGCCAGCATTCCCCAGGGAAAAGCCATAAAAGTCCTGCACCTGAAAAATTCAATAGCCAGCCAAACTGCCAGTGCCAGTATGATTTGGAGATATGGCCACCTGATTTTAGTTATAAAATGGAAAGTCAGCCCAAAAACCGCAGGATACAGGCTTAAAAGAATAATTATAGGTATCCACAGCCCGAAAGTATAATAGGTAAACCAGAAGGTAATGCCCGCAAAAAACAACAGCCCGAAGAAAAAACTATATGCTGCCCTCTCCCACAGCCCCCGGCTCCAGTAAAGGGCCAAAATATAGGGAATGAGGGAAAACCAGGCCAAAAAGCCCGCCCCGTAGAAACTCAAGGCAGCAGTACCAGCAGAGAGGACCACCAATATTATTTTAAGATATAACTTCATAACCTGGCTATAAAATTAGATGCAATCCTAGCAGTTAGGCGGTTGAAAAAAATAAAGGTAAAATGATCACAAGGATACCAAACCACCCGAGGATAATCCCACACCTTTCTGAATTTCTGCACACCGGCAAAAGGCGTCCTCCCATCCATAAGCCCCTGGATAAATAAAATGTTCTCCTTGGCAATAAGCGGCTTAAAACTGATGGGGCTTATAAGGGAAAGGTGGTTCTTGGCCAGGTAACGGTTCATCCTGGTAGCATAAGTTTGGCCGTTTTGCTCCTCAAGCTTCAAACCTTTTTCCAGATACCTGAGTATGGGCCCTAAATCCCCCAGGGAAGCCATGGGTATTATAAAGTCGGTATTATTTTCAAAACAGGCCAGCAGGCTGCAGCAGTAGCCCCCGAAGCTGAACCCCAGGCAGCCTACCTTTTGATAGCCCAGCTCCTTTAGGTACCTAACCACCAGCCTCAACTCTATTACCGCCTGCCTGTATATCTCAAAGATATGGGTAAACTGGGGTTTATTCAAGATACTGCTGTCGGCCATCCTTTCAAAATGCAGGGGGAGTACGTATACCATGCTGTCTAT
>JBNJCW010000031.1:0-21016 GCA_051744345.1 Actinomycetota bacterium | reverse complement strand
GTTTGTGGGACTATTTGAGCTCGTCTACCCTTATGTTGAGCAGGTTAACCGGATGAATCTGGGCGGGCCGGTAACCCAGTTTGAGATAATTGCAGCCATGGGTTTTGTAATGGCCAGGGAAATGGGCCTGGAGGCCATGGTGCTGGAAGCAGGAATGGGGGGAAGGTGGGATGCCACCAATGTGGCCAGTTCAGAAGTGGTGGGGCTTACCGGGGTAAGCCTTGAGCATACACATATACTGGGAAAGACAATAGGTGAGATAGCTGCTGAAAAAGCCGAGGTTATAAAGAGGGGGGCAAAGGCAGCCACCCTATCAGGGGACAGCAGGGTGCTGGACATACTGGAGGATAAGGTCTTAAAAGAGGAGGGGAAGCTTTACCGATACGGCAGGGATTTTAAGGTTTTGCGGAGCATCCAGAAGAAGCTTAAGGGATGGAAGCTGGACATAGAGGCCATATATGGCAGCTATAAGGGGATTGGCCTTCCGCTTATGGGGAGGTATCAGCCCAGAAACCTGGCCTTGGCTGTTGCCTTATCGGAGCTTTATGCGGGCGGCAGGATTGATGAAGTGCTTTTAGGTAAATCCGCAGGCAGCATAAAGGTTGCCGGGCGTTTTGAGGTAATATCGGAAAAACCGGCGATTATTGCCGATGCCTCCCATAATCCGGAGAGCATAGAGTGGTTTTTAAAAAACCTGGAGGATTATTTTCCAAACAGCAAAAAGATCATAATCTTTGCGGTACTAAGGGACAAGGATTACCGGCAGATGATTGCCCGGGTTATGGAGGCTGCCGATACCCTTATAATCACCTCCAGCGGCACGGAAAGGAGCCTGGATATCGATGCGCTTGAGGCTGAGGTGCTTGCTGCCGGAAACAGTAAGGCAGGGCCGGAAGCGGTTTACAAGATTGACAGTATACAGAATTCGCTAAAATATGCTTTAAAAATTTCTGGAAGTAATGATATTATATGCATTACTGGTTCAATAACTAACTTGCAGGGTGTTGTATAATAGAAATTAAAAAATCTGGTTCTTGGAGGATTTATGGATTTGTTTGAATATTTTAATGATATTGTTGCTTTTTTTCAGCTTCCTATTTGGGGTTACCTTATAAGGGGCATTATATTCATTGTAATAATTATATGGCTGGCGTTTGTATACTGGACATACAGGGATGCCAGGCTGAGGAGTACCAGTGCCATCTTCTGGGCCCTGGTAGTGCTGGCTTTTAATTATCTGGGCCTGATTCTATACCTTATCCTGAGGCCGCCGGAGTACATAGATGATGTGGTGGAGAGGGAGCTGGAAATAAGGAGGATGGATAAGCTTCTTAATTCCAAGAGTGAGAGATGCCCTGCCTGCGGAAAGGATATACAGGGCGATTTCCTTATATGTCCTTACTGCAGGAAAAAGCTTAAAAACTCCTGCATAAACTGCGGGAAGCCGCTGGAGCTTGACTGGAAAGTATGCCCGTATTGTAAAGTGTCACAATAAACTGGAGGAATAAATGTCTGATTGCAGCAAATGTTCAGGCGGCTGTGGAGCGAACACCATAAGCGCAGAGAAAACCCTTATAATCATCAAGCCCGATGCAGTAGGAAAAAGGGTGGTGGGAGAAATTATATCCCGTTTTGAAAATGAAGGTTTTCTTATTGAGAAGATGAAGATGATTGATATAGGCAAAGACCTTGCCTGTGCCCATTACAGCGAGCATAAGGGCAAGGACTATTTTGACCGCCTGATAAGCTACATAACTTCCGGAAGCAGCGTGGTTATGGTGGCGAGCAGGCCGGAGGCGATAGAGAAAGCAAGGCAGATGATGGGGCCTACCGATTCCAGGATTGCAAAACCGGGGACCATCAGGGGGGATTTCGGGGAGGATATAACCATTAATGTGATCCACGGCTCTGATTCTTTACGGAGCGCTGAAAGGGAGATCAAATTATTTTTTGGATAAACTGGAAACTGGAAGGTAGCAGGGTTTATGTATAAGAGCAAAAGAAGAGGCAAAGTAGTTTTCTTTATAGTACTTGCAGGGGGGATAATAGGCGCCATACTGGGACATATACTGAGGGACACAATCCCCATACTGGATAAGGGCTTGAAGGTGGGCACGGATTCAATAGGCCTTAACCTTTATTTGATTGATTTTAGTTTCAGCATTCATGTAAACATAACCCTTGGTGCTATCATAGGGTTATTACTGGCTTTTTTATTGGCTGATGTTGGCAGAAGGTCGTAAAAAATTAATTCTTGCTTCAGCTTCGCCCAGAAGAAAGGAAATTCTGGAGCTGCTTAAGCTGGATTTTGATATAATACATCCTGAGGGTGCCAGAGAGGTAGCATATGAGCATCCCTACAGGATGGTGACCGAAAACAGCGCTATCAAGGCACGGCATGGCTTAAGGCAGTCATCCGGAAGGGGCGTGCTGGTTTGCGGTTTTGATACCGTGGTTTATGCCGACGGCAGGGTTTTTGGAAAGCCGGCAAGCACAGCAGAGGCCAGTCATTTTTTAAAGAAATTTAACGGGAGGACCCACCAGGTAATAACCGGGGTGTGCATACTGGATGGGGACGGCAGGAAATCGGTTGATATAGAATCTACCCTGGTCGAATTCAGGAAGCTGGGGGATAGAGAAATTGACGCTTACCTGGAGGCAGAAGAGGTTTTGGATAAGGCAGGAGCTTATAATATAAGCGGATACGGGGCGGTGCTGGTAAAAAGGATAGAGGGTTGCTTCTATAATGTAGCCGGGCTACCTGTAGCCAGGTTTATAAGCCTTTTGGAGGATTTTAATTATAAAATTTTAGATTCATGATAAGGAGTTGTTAGATGTTTGAATTCTTTCTTAACATAATAGGAAAAGATATGGGAATAGACCTGGGCACCGCCAATACCCTGGTTTTCGTGAAGGGCAAAGGCGTGGTTTTGGATGAGCCTTCCATAGTGGCCATTGATAAAAACAATAACCGGATCCTGGCTGTAGGAAGGGAAGCCAAGAGGATGGTGGGAAGGACTCCCAGCCATATAGTAGCCATAAGGCCCTTAAAAGACGGGGTTATAGCTGATTTTGAAACCACTGAAAAGATGTTAAGGTATTTTATACAAAGGGTACACCGGAATATAGGCATAGCCAGGCCAAGGATAGTAATCTGCGTGCCCTCGGGGATAACCCCGGTGGAAAAAAAAGCGGTGGTGGAAGCTACCGAGCAGGCTGGAGCAAGGGCTGCCTACATAATCGAGGAGCCCCTGGCAGCGGCAATAGGGGCGGGCCTTCCCATTGACGAGCCAACCGGCAGCATGATTGTGGATATAGGGGGAGGAACCTCTGAGGTGGCCGTGATTTCACTGGGAGGCATTGTAGTCAGCCAGTCCCTTAGGACCGGCGGAAATGAACATGATGAGGACATAACCTATTACCTTAAAAAGGAGCACAACCTCCTGATGGGGGAAAGGACTGCAGAAAAGCTGAAGATGGAGATAGGTTCTGCTTTTCCTCTGGAGGATGAAGAAAAAATGGAAGTAAACGGGCGGGACCTGGTAACCGGGCTTCCCAAGACCATAATAATAACCAGCCAGCAGGTAAGGAAAGCCCTGGAGAAAGTAGTAAATGATGTCGTAAATGCGGTTATCGAGGTTCTGGACAGCACCCCTCCCGAGCTTGCCTCGGATATAATGAAACGGGGAATAATGCTTACCGGGGGCGGTTCACTCTTGAAGGGCCTTGCTGAAAGGATCAGCAGGGAGACCCATTGCCCCGTGCATCTGGCAGAAAACCCGCTGGCATCGGTAGCTATTGGCGCTGGTAAATGTGTTGAAGATTTTTCCCGGCTGAAGAAGTATCTCAAATATTCAAAACAATAATTTTGGTGCCAATGTTTAATGGGGTTTTTTAATAAAAGGTTTAGAAACATCACTGTCCTGTTAATTGTTATCATCCTGTGCATCATAGCAGCAACCGTAACCTTCAGAGATTATGATTTTGTATTAGGCAGCAAATCTGCAGCAATTGATTTTTTCAGCCCTGTACAGGAAAAGGTTTCTGCATTCTTTTCCCCGGTGGCGGGATTTTTTAATACCATAAGGGACTACGTAAATCTCAGGGAAAAATATCTGGCACTCCAGGAGGAGAACCGGCGGTTGAGACAGGGTTACGCCGAAAACATTAACCTGCGTATCGAAAACAGGGCCTTGAGAGAAATGCTGGAAATGGACATCAGGCAGGAGTACAGTACCCAGCCCGCCAAGGTGATTGGTTTTTACCAGGACAGGTGGCAGTCAGAGGCGCTGCTTAATGTGGGCAAAAAAGATGGCGTAGAAGAGGGCATGGGGGTTATAAGCGAGGATGGCCTGGTGGGGGTGGTAACCTTTGCTGCCAACTCAAGCTGCCAGGTAAGGCTGATAAATGACCCGGCCAGCAGCATAGGGGCAAGAATTTTAACTTCCCGGACCCTGGGGGTGCTGGAAGGCAGCCAGAACAAGAGTGTTGAGCTTAAGTATATCTCCGGTCAGGAGCATGTATTTGTGGGGGATATAGTCTTAACTTCTGAACTTAGCGAAAAGCTTCCCCCCGAGATACTGATTGGCAGGATAAGGAATGTATCAGAGGATACGCACGATGTCTATAAATATATAGAGATAGAGCCTTTTGTAGACTTGAAAAATATTGAATATGTAATGGTTATTAAAAGCAAATAGGGATATGAAAGTTTTCTTAAAAGTACTGCACTTTCTTATGCTGGTTATGGCTCTGGTGCTGCAGCTTTCATTTGCTGAATACCTTAAATTTTATTCAATCAACCTTGACCTGGTTATGATATGCGTGGTATCGGTTGCTATTGTAGACGGTTACCTGTATGGGGTAGCTTACGGCTTTATATTCGGCCTCCTTCTGGACCTTATGGGAGGAGACATAGCAGGCATTAATGCTTTCATATATGCATTGAATGCTTTCATTGCAGCCAGGTTTATGGAGATGGGAATCAAAAGGAAGTATCCGCTGCTCCTGCTTATAATATTCTTTATAACCGAGATAAACCTTCTGCTTGAAGCTTTGCTTCTTTATCTGTTTAATTTTAATATAAATATTGTAGAATTAGGCAGGGAGATGCTTTTGAAGCCGGTATACAGCATATTGTTTACTATAATGATTTTCCCCTTGTTTAACCTGGGACAGAAGGAAAGGTGGGAGTTTGGATTCCAGAATAAAGAAAAGGATTAGGTTTGCCGTATACATACTTGCGTCAGTGGTAACCATACTGGTGCTGAGGCTCTATTTTCTGCAGGTTATGAGCGGAGACCTTTTTGCTGAAAAAGCCCAGGAAAATATTGTAAGGACCAAAACCATTCCCGCCCCCAGGGGCAATATATATGACCGCAACGGGGAGCTTCTGGTAAAGAGCATCCCTGTTTTTGCTATTGCGGTTGAGCCAAGGACCGCCCTTGCCAGTGAAGAAACCCTCCGGTTTTTAAGCCGCAATCTGGATATTGATTACCAGTCCCTTAAGGAAAAGCTTGAAAACACCAATATCTCATACCTGGAAAGAATCATCCTGGCCCAGGATATTGATTACCAGACCCTTATAACTTTCAAGGAAAACATGACCGGCTTATCCGGGGTAGAGGTAATGGATATATACCTGAGGGAGTACAGTTACGGCTCCCTGGCGGCGCATGTGCTGGGCTATACCGGGGAAATAGATGAAGACACCCTGGCCTCGGAGAAATTCAGGGGCGTTTATGAGGGCGGGGACCAGATTGGGATTAGCGGAATAGAGCAGTCTTATGAGGATATACTTAAAGGGATAAAAGGCAAGGTAACCTATGAGGTGGATCCTCTGGGCAGGCCGGTAACTACCATAGAGAGGATAGATTATATTTCCGGAAACGACCTATACCTTACCCTGGATATAGAGCTCCAGGGCAAGGTTGAAGAGCTGCTTTATAAGGCGGTTATGGAAAACAGGGAAAGGCCGGTAGAAACAGGCTCCGAGGAGACTTTCGATGTTCCGGGAGGGGCGGTGGTTGTGCTGGAAGCGGATACAGGCGAGGTGCTTGCCATGGCTAACTATCCTACCTTCAGCCCCGAGGCCTTTGTGGGGGGGATATCTGCTGCAGACTGGGCTTACCTCAATGACCCCCAGAACCAGAGGCCCTTAAACAACAGGGCGGTAATGGGCTATCCGCCAGGCTCTTCATTTAAGCTGGTGACCGCCTATGCTGGACTGGAAGAGGTAATAAATGAGAGCTCAAGGGTAAGCTGCAGCGGCATATGGTATGGCCTGGGCAGGGATTTTCCCAAGCTGTGCTGGAGAAGGGGCGGCCACGGTTCGCTTAATGTATTCGGAGCCTTGGGTCAATCCTGCAACAGTTTTTTCTATGAAGTAGGATACAGGCTTTTCGTTAAGGACCAGAACAGGGATGAGCTGCTGCAGAAGTATGCAGTTCTGTTTGGTTTTGGCCGGGAGACCGGTATTGACCTTCCTTTTGAAGAGCCGGGCCTGGTGGGAGACAGGGAATGGAAGAAGGAAGCTTTCAAAGACCAGGTGGAAAAGACAGTATGGTATCCCGGAGATACGGTAAACATGGCCATAGGGCAGGGAGATTTGAGGATTACTCCCCTGCAGATGGCCCAGGCTTATATGATACTGGCCAATCGGGGAAGCTACACCAGCCCCCATCTGGTAAAAGAGGTAAGGGATTATACCGGAGAGCTTTTTCTGGAGGTAGAGGGAGAGGACAGGGAGGTATCAGATTTGGATGAGGAATATATGGGTATGGTGGAGGAAGGCCTTTTCCAGGTGGTAATCCGGGGAACTGCTGCGGGAAGGTTTATGGGTTTTCCCCTGAATGAAATACCGGTGGCAGGCAAAACCGGTACGGCGGAGCATGTAGGCAGGCAGGACTTCGGCTGGTTTGCAAGCTATGCCCCCATAGGAAACCCCAAGTATGTGGTGGTGGCCATGTTTGAAGAGGCAGGCGGAGGTTCAGCTTCGGCTGCACCGATGGTAAGGGAAATTTACGAGTATTTATTTAATATAGATGACGGCCATGATTGATTATACGGAAAAAGAATTAAACATGGGCAGGGGCAGGAATTTAAGGTTTGATATTGCCCTGCTGCTGGCAGTCCTTGCCCTGGCCGGTTTTGGGCTGCTTATAATTTATTCTGCAACCAGGTACAGCCTTCCCGGCGGGGTCAGTGACCCTGCTTATTACCTTAAAAGGCAGGCCTATTCTTTTGCTGCCGGCCTGGCTATCTTTATCATTTTTCTGCTTGTGGATTACAAGAAGGTAAGGAAATGGTGGCCCCTTATATTCATAATCAGTGCTGGACTTCTTGTATCCCCCCTTATTATAGGGTATGAGGTCCATTACACCAGGAGCTGGATAAATCTGGGCTTTACTACCTTCCAGCCTTCAGAGATTGCAAAAATTCTAATGATTTTATGTGTGGCAGCAATATTTTCCAAATGGAAGGGAGAAAAGGAGAACAGGATAGGCATAAAAAAGGTGGCTCTTTCCCTGGTGGTTGCTGTGGTCTGCATAAGCCTGGTGGTACTGCAGAGTGATTTCGGGACCTCCATTATTTTCTTTATGACTTATATGGGGATGCTTTTTATCTCCGGGGCAAACCTGCTCTATTTTATTGGTATTCTGGGGGCGAGCACCGGGATTGTTTTTGCGGGAATAAAAGCAGGAGTGATAATGCAGTACCAGCTGGATAGGATTCTGGTGTTTTTAAGGCCTGATATGCAGATAGGGGATACAGGCTATAACCTGTACCAGTCAAAGCTGGCCATAGGCTCGGGAGGCCTATGGGGGAAAGGCCTTTTTTTGGGGAGGCAGACCAATTTGAGCTATGTGCCGGCACATCAGACCGATTTCATATTCTCGGTTGTGGGGGAGGAGCTTGGCTTTATAGGAGGCTTTATCATAATTATTGCCATGGGGCTGGTAATATGGAGATGCTTTTCTGTTGCCTACCAGGCTACTGACCGTTTTGGTTCCATGATAGCTTCAGGGGTGGGCTTTATTATCCTTTCCCAGATGCTGATTAATATTGGTATGACCATAGGGATAATGCCGGTTATCGGGATACCCCTGCCTTTTTTGAGTTACGGGGGAAGCAGCCTTATAGGCCTGCTGATGGGGATTGGGCTGGTAGAAAGCGTATACATGCGCAGGGAGGTAAGAAAATATCACCAGATAGCCTATGAGGAATTTGATTAATTTATGGATTTTGTAAAGCTAGCTGAACTTGAAAGGCTTCTGGAGGGCATCCAGAAGCCGGGAAGGTATATAGGAAACGAAGTAGGCATAAAAAGCAAGACTGTAGAGCAGATAGAAGAAAAAGACATGGTCATTGCTGCCCTGGCCTTTCCTGATGTCTATGAAATGGGGATGGCCAATCTGGGGATCCAGATTATTTATGATATCATAAACAGCAGGCCTGATTTCAGTGCCGAAAGGGTTTTTGCCCCCTGGCTGGACTTTGAAGAGAAGCTGAGAGAAAAAGGATGTAAGCTTTTTTCCCTTGAGAACCGCATACCATTGAAGGATTTTAACCTCATAGGCTTCAGCCTTGCCCACGAGCTCCTTTACAGCAATATGCTTAATATGATTGACCTTGCCGGCCTGAAGTTAAGATCAGAAGAGCGCAAAGCAAGTTTTCCCCTTGTATGCGGCGGCGGTTCGGCAGTTACCAATCCCCAGCCGGTTTCCGCTTTCCTTGATTTTATGGTTGTGGGGGAAGCAGAAGAGGTAATACTTCAGATAATGGAGAGGATAAAATCATATAAGGCAAAGGGCCTGTCCAAGCAATCCATGCTGGCAGACCTTTCTTCTGTTGAGGGCATATACGTTCCCAGCCGGTACCGTGTATACTACCGCCCTGAAGGGACCATAGAGAGTATAGAGCCGGATAAAAAGGTACGTAAAAAAGTGCTGAAGGATTTTAAAAACCGGAGCCCGGTAAAGGATCCGGTTATACCCAATATAGGGGTCGTCCATGACAGGTTTGCTGTGGAGATTATGAGGGGCTGCCCCCGGAAATGCAGGTTCTGCCAGGCCAGGGCGATATACCGGCCGGTAAGGGTAAGGGGCTCTGAAGAACTGGCCAAAAGCGCCATTGAGGGACTAAGGCATACCGGGTATGACGAGATAAGCCTGCTTTCCCTTTCCACTGCAGATTACAGGGATCTGGAAAGCCTGCTAAAAGAGCTTAAAGGTTATGCATCTTCTAAAAAAATATCCATTTCCCTTCCTTCACTGAGGATGGACAGCTTCGGGTTAGGCATGGCAGAGCTGGTAGGAAGCGGAAGGAAAACCGGGCTGACTTTTGCTCCTGAGGCCGGAAGCCAGAGGATGAGAAAGATAATAGGCAAAGATATGTCAGAAGAGGAGATGCTCGATTGTGCCCGGATAGCCTTTTCCAGGGGCTGGGAAAAGATTAAACTCTATTTTATGATAGGTTTTCCTTTTGAACAGAAGCAGGATGTAATGGCCATAGCGGAGCTTATAGGCAGATTCATAGATACGGCAAGACAAGCGTTAAGCCCCAGGAAATTCAGGAGGCTCAAGATAGGGGTTTCGGTAAATGCCATGGTTCCCAAGCCCCATACCCCTTTCCAATGGTCCGGCCAGAACCTGCCTGAAGTCCTGGAAGAAAAATTTTCAATCATACTAAGCAATGTCCCCAAAAGGTTTGCCAAGATAAGCTGGACAAACCCGGCCAGCAGCAGGCTGGAGGCCGCCCTTTCCAGGGGAGATACCAGGATATGCGAAGTGATTGAGCAGGCCTGGAGGCTGGGGGCAAAATTTGATAACTGGACAGACATATTTGATTTTAGCTTATGGAAGCAGGCCTTTATGGATAAAGGACTGGATATCGGCTTCTATGCCAACCGTGATTACGGGGAGGATGAGATACTTCCCTGGGAGGTTATAGATGTGGGGCTAGGAAAGGATTCTTTATTAAAGCAGTACAGGGAAGCAAGGCAATATGCCGGAGAACAAAATCAGGTTTAAGTTTGTAAAGGTAGGGGAGTTTAAATACCTCTCCCATCTTGATATTACCCGCTTTATTATAAGGGGGCTGGCCAGGGCGGATATAAGGGTGGAGTACAGCCATGGATTTAATCCCAAGCCCAAAATCAATTTCAGCAATCCCACTCCCCTGGGTGTGGAGAGCCTTGCCGAGTATTCTGATATTGTGCTGGCGGCAGAGTATGAACCGGATGATTTTTTAAACCGCCTTAACCGGCACCTAAAAAGCCAGCTTAAGGCAGTACAGGCAAGATATATAAGGGGTAAAATCAAGAGCCTTATGGCTGATATTGCGGTAGTGCTCTACAGTTTTAAGCTGGGCACTATGGGGGATAACAGTTTCAGGCAGGCTTTAGGAAAAGAAATAAGCCGTGAAGGGGACATAGGAAATTCAATATACCGTATTGACTTTGCTAAAGGAGAGAAAAACTTTTCCTTATTAAAATTATATGGTTATGCTAAAATCTTAAAAAATAAAAATAACGGCATATTTAAATATAATTACTTTTATGATTATTTTACAAATATTGCCAAAAAATATAGTGTAAATATTTATTCCGTGGTAAAGGAGGAGATGTTTGTTTTAAGGCAAAACACTCTTAAATTGCCCATGGAAGTAATTTAAGTAAGGAGATTGATTAGAAAATTGAAGAAAGAAATGTTGGTTAGCTCGGACAAGAATGAAACCAGGGTGGCTATTCTTGAATCCGGGCAGGTGGTTCAGCTCTATTTTGACCGCAAGGTAAAAAAGAGCCTGGTAGGCAATATATACATGGGAAAGGTAAAAAATGTACTCCCCAGCCTGGATGCGGCATTCGTAGATATCGGAGTGGACAGGAATGCTTTTCTGTATATCAATGAAATCGATATTGATCTGGATATTGATGACCGTGAGGTCAGGCCTAAAAAAATACAGCATATACTAAAACCCAACCAGATGGTTCTGGTACAGGTTACCAAGGATCCCATGAAGAGCAAGGGGGCCAGGCTTACAACCTATATTTCCCTTCCGGGCAGGTACCTGGTGCTGGCCCCATTCAATGACGGGGTGGGGGTATCCCGTAAGCTTCCGGGAGAAAAAAGGGATCAGCTCAGGGAAATTGCAGTAGAGATAAAGCCGGATGACTGCGGTCTGATTGTAAGGACTGCTGCCAGGGAGGCAAATAAATACCAGTTGAAAAAAGACCTGAAACAGCTTTTGAAAAAATGGCGCCAGATTGAAAGGAAAACGGCAAAGATAAATAAACCCGCCATTATATCTGAAGAGCAGTCCATGGTGGTGAAGCTTTTAAGGGATATATTCAGTGAAGAGTTTACTACCATATATGTGGACAAAAAACCCATTAAAAGGGAGATACATAACTACCTCAGGGGGATTGGCTCCAGGTTTAATAATACAGTTGTGCACCACGGGCCGGATGAACTTTTTGAGGCCTTTAATGTAAATGAGGTAATAGGGGGTGCATTGGAGAGGAAGGTATGGCTGAAGTCAGGCGGGTTCATAGTAATTGATTACGGGGAAGGGCTCACTTCCATTGACGTAAATACGGGCAAATACACCTCTGCAAAAAGCTCAGGCCAGACCATACTGAGGACCAATCTGGAGGCTGCAGATGCTATAAGCAGCCAGCTGAGGTTAAGGGATATAGGGGGCATAATCGTAATAGACTTTATAGACATGGTCAGCGAAAAAGACAAAAGAAAGGTGCTGGGGAGGTTTAACCGGTGCCTGGAAAATGACCGTACAAGGACTGAAATTTTAAACTTTTCCAAGTTCGGGCTGGTAGAGATGACCCGCAAAAATGTATCTGACGGCATCCTGGGCACCCTGTGCAAGGTATGTCCCCAGTGCAAGGGTCTGGGGTATGTAAAGTCTGAAGAGACTATCATGCTGGAAACTGAAAGAAAGATAAGGAAACTGGCCAAGGAAAGCCGCTCCAAAGCGTTCCTGGTAAGGCTAAACTCTTCAGTTGCTGCCCTTGTGATAGGCCAGGGAGGCAAGAACCTAAAACATCTGGAAAACATAACCAAAAAATATATAGCGGTAAACGGTGATGACAACCTACCCCTGGATGCTTTTATTGTGGAAGCTGAAGGCTCTGTAGAGGAGATTAAAAAGGCGGCAAAACCTTTCCATATAGGGGATGTATTGGACTTGGTAGTTGAAGAGCCCTACATGCATAACAGAAGCGATGCCCTTTCCAGGGTGGAGGGCTATGTCGTTCAGATAATTGACGGGAAAAAATACATGGGAAGAAGGGTTGAGGTGGAAATAAAATCAATTTCAAAGACCAGCGCTGTGGCCAGTATTATAAAATGAGTTTTTTCTTGCCTTAATCTGGCATAATATATATAATCTAATTCGCTTTACCTTCAGGGTAGGGCTGAAAAAATAAGGGGCAATGGGGCCCTTTTACATGCAATGGAGCATCTTTTTTAAACCGTGCTGGTTTAATTAGGGGTGCTTTTTGTTTTTTATTGGAAAAAGTTTTTCAAGGGAGAAAAAATGCACACAGAGAAGAATGTATGGCTTATGACCCAGGAGAGGATGGATAACACCATGGAGCTGCTGGGGCTCAAACCCGGCATCAGGAAATACCTCCGGGAACCGCGCAAGGTGGTGGAGGTATCGGTCAGGGTACAGATGGACAGCGGTGAGATTGATGTATTTAAGGGTTACCGGGTCCAGCATAACTCAGACAGGGGCCCAACCAAGGGCGGATTGAGGTTCAGTCCTACAGTTACCCTGGATGATGTTAAGGCGCTGGCCATGCTGATGACCTTAAAGACTGCTGTGGTGGGGGTTCCTTTCGGAGGAGCCAAAGGAGGGGTAACTGTAGATCCCAAACAGCTTTCCCTGAGGGAACTGGAAGCGCTGTCCAGGCAGTTCATACTGGAGCTTTCCCCGAATATCGGCATTGATACGGATATTCCTGCCCCGGATGTGGGCACCAATCCCCAGATAATGGCCTGGATGACTGATGCATACAGTGTACAGCAGGGCCATTTTGTTCCGGGTATTGTTACCGGAAAGCCCATAGAGCTGGGGGGCTCACAGGGAAGAGACGAAGCTACTTCCGCGGGGGTTGTTTCTACCATAATCTCTGCCTTAAAGCAGCTGGATATGGACAATATTGAACCCAGGGTGGTAATCCAGGGGTATGGAAATGCCGGATACCACTGTGCCCGCATACTCCACGATATGGGCTTTAAGATAATTGCGGTAAGTGATTCCGGGGGGGCTATCTACAATCCGGAGGGCCTAAATCCCAAGCAGGTTCTGGACCATAAGAACAGGACAAGGTCTGTATGCGATTATTCCCATTGCCAGGCCGTAGATCCAAATGAACTTTTAGAGATTGATTGTGATATACTGATACCGGCGGCGCTTGAAAACCAGATTGATGAGAATAATGCTCCGAATATAAAGGCCAGGATAATAGCAGAAGCAGCCAATGCTCCCATAACCCCGGATGCGGATAAGATACTCGATGAAAGAAATATAATGGTTATTCCCGATATGCTGTGCAATGCCGGCGGGGTAACCGTTTCCTACTTTGAATGGGTTCAGAACTGCCAGTCCTATTACTGGACCTACCGGGAGGTCAGCTCCAAGCTGAAGAAAATAATGGAGCGGGCATTCAATGAGGTTTACAGGATGTCGGCGGAGCGGAAGGTTAATATGAGGACTGCGGCAGCCATGCTGGCGGTAAAAAGGGTAGCTGATGCTGTAAGCCTTAAGACCACCAGATCGCATTGCTACCTGTAGGCAGCATACGGCTTTAATGGTATCTGTTTTTATCTTATAATGAAAACATTGTCCAAAAAGAACAGGGATAGATTATGGAAATTGTTTTTGTTGACTCAGATACGATTTCACTTAACCGGGATGTAAGCTTTGATACCATCGAGGAACAGGGCAGCCTGAAGTGTTTGAGCCTTACAAACCGGGATGACATAATACCTTACTGCACCGGCTGCGATATCCTTATAACCAACAAGGTGTTTGTGGGAGAGGATGCCCTAAGCCGGCTGGAAAATCTGAAGCTTATCTGTGTTATAGCCACAGGATACAATAATGTGGACCTGGATGCGGCCAGAAAATACAATAAGCTGGTGGCCAATGTTCCCGGTTATGCCAGGCATTCTGTTCCCCAGCACACCTTTGCTCTCCTCCTTAACCTGGCTACCAGAGCCCACCTTTATGACCGGGACGTAAAGGAAGGCCAGTGGCAAAAGTCGGAAAGATTTAACCTATTAAGATACCCTTGTTTTGAGCTGCAGGGTAAAAGCATGGGTATCATTGGCTTTGGGACTATCGGCAGGGCTGTGGCCCGAATAGCAGAAAGCTTCGGGATGAAGGTTATGGCCTATGATATCTCCGATATTTCCCATACCGGATACCGGAACACCGAGTTTGAGCATTTGATTAAAAATTCTGATGCTGTGTCCATCCACTGCCCCCTTACCCAACAAACCAAAAACCTTATTGCCAGAGAACAGCTTATGATGATGAAGGATACAGCTGTTTTAATAAACACCGCCAGGGGCTCCATTGTAAATGAAGAGGACCTGGCATGGGCCCTGAATACCGGGCAGATAGCAGGCGCAGGGATTGATGTTTTAAGCCAGGAACCGCCCGCCAGAGACAATCCACTGCTTGCGGGAGCAAAGAACCTGATAATAACTCCCCACAGCGCCTGGTCCACCAGGGAAGCAAGGCAGAGGCTTATAGATATCACCGCTAAAAACATAGCTTCCTATGTGGCCGGAAGGCCAGCCAATATTGTCAGCTGACCCCGGATATTAATCCAAGCCAATCTAATTTTTTAAATGGAGGAAAAATATTGTATTTACTATTTACATAAATACATAATTATATTATTATGTATTTAAGTAAAGGAGTAATTAATGAAAAACAGGCTTGGCTTAATAGCAAGACAAAAAGCATTCAGCATTATATTTATTGCTGCAGCTCTCCTGGTGGGAATATTAATGTTCTGGTACATAGGGGATCTTAAATCCAGGATTACAAGCCCCGGCCAGATGCAGCAGGTGATGATAGCCAGCACTGATATTGAAGCAGGTTATGCTATCTCCGGGGATATGGTCCAGGCACAGCAGATACCGGAAGAGGTTTTCAGCGAAAGGGCCATAAGGGATATGGACGAGATAGTGGGAAGGGAAGCCGGACAGAAAATAAATAAGGGAGAGATCATATACGCCCGGCATGTAAGCGGGTATGAGGATGAGGGCTTCTCCGGGTTTTCTTCCTATATACCCCGGGCAATGAGGGCGGTAACTGTGCCGGTTACCTTCCACGGCCAGGATGGTTTTCTTCAGGTGGGAGAATCTGTGGATATAATCTCCACTTATTATGACCGGGAGAAAGGGGATATGGCCGCCCTTACCATACTTGAACAGAAAGAGATAATGCATATAGGCAGCAGGCAGGAGGACCGGCAGGAATACGGGCTGCTGTCTGAAGAGGGGCCAAGCAATGACTTTGGTGGGCAAAATCTGCTGACGGTTACCTTCTACCTCAGCCCTGAGGAAGCGGAATCACTTTTTCTTGCTGCCCAGAGGGGGATTATAAATATCTCCATTTGCCCCTATCAAAAATATAATTATTAGAAAGGAATGTTCCATGAGCGGTAAAAGCATATTATTCTGCGGTTCCAAGGGCGGCTGCGGGTGCAGCTTTATAACCTACAGTGTCGCTTCATATCTTGCCCTTAAAAAAGATAAAAATATTCTGCTGGTAGATCTTGGTTTTGGCTCCTACGGGAGCAGGGCTGTTTTTGACCTTATGGAAAAAGAGGTAAAAGACCTGGGGGACATAGGCAAAAAATCCAGGGACATAGATATTACCCTGCTCAGGAACCTGGTAATCAATACCGAATCTACCTTAAACCTCATACTGCCCCCGCTGGGCAGGGGAAGCGATTTTTTAAGCGAGCTGGACCTGGGAAATTTCCTGGACAAGGTTGGCTGCCATTTTGACCTCGTGCTTGTTGATTTGCCATTTTTGGCCTTCCATGACTTGAGTGCGGAACTTTTAAGGGAGGTTGAAAGGATGGTTATAGTCTCCTGCCCTTCTCTTGTATCGGTAAGCAACCTAAACCTTATACTGTCCAGAATAAACAGCAAACAAATCAGCCTGGATGCGGACCTGGTTATAAATAAATACAATCTGAGGCCTTCCATGTCCCCTTCAATCATAAACAGCTATGTAAACCACCCCATAAGGGCATTCATACCTTATGACAGGGATATTGATTTTTTGTTCCTCAATAAGGGGCCGGCATCAATTTTTAAGTATAATCTGAGGATTACCAGCAGCATTGCCAGTTTATCCAATTCTTTGTACGGGGAAATGGGGTATGTATAAAAAGCTTATAAAGGAAATAGATTTTAAACAGATAGGGGAGCTTGAGCCTGCACAGAGGCTGGAAAAGCTTACCGCATGCATAAAAGATATAGTGGAAAAAGACAAGCTCATAATAACCGAAAAAGAAATAGGGCTGCTGGCCAAAGAGATATACCTGGACAGTTTTGAATTAGGGCCCATAAGCTGCCTGGTTGGGGATCCTGCTGTAACCGAGATAATGGTTAACAGCTACCGGGATATATATATTGAAAAAATGGGCAGGATTGAAAAGACCGGGATATGCTTCAGGGACAATAGCCACCTGAAAAATATTATTGACAAGATATTAAGCCCCCTGGGACTGAGGGTGGATGAAAGCTCTCCCATGGTGGATGCAAGGCTTGGAGACGGTTCCCGGATAAATGTGGTTATATCCCCCATATCGGTGAGCCCCATGGTAGTAACCATAAGGAAGTTTAAGCAGGATATCATGGGCATGGGAGATCTGATAGAGCTGGGGATGATGGATGAGGGGACTGCTGATTTCTTAAGGCAATGCGTGGTAAGGAAAGAAAATATAATCGTATCCGGGGGGACATCAACCGGCAAAACCACCCTGCTTAATGTGCTGTCCAATTTCATACCTTCCAAAGAAAGGCTGGTAACCATTGAAGATACCCTGGAACTGAATCTGAATCTGCCCCACGTGGTAAGGCTGGAGTCAAGACCGGCTAATATAGAGGGGAGCGGGGCGGTAAGCATAAGGAAACTGGTTAAAAACTCCCTTCGCATGAGGCCGGACAGGATAATAGTGGGAGAGATAAGGGGACTGGAGGCAATAGATGTACTGCAGGCCATGAATACAGGCCACAGCGGTTCATTGTCTACATTGCATGCCAATTCTCCTGACGACCTGGTATCCAGGCTGGAAACCCTTTTGCTGGTAAACAACTTAAACCTTACTCCCGATTCAGTAAGGAGAATCCTTGCTTCCTCCCTGGATATGGTAATACATCTGGAAAAGGAAGAGGGCAAAAAGGCGGTAGAGAGAATCAGCAGGCTTTCACTTTCTCCTGACGCCGGCCGCATTCAGATAAGGGATATATTCAAGCAGAAAGAAGGTTTCAGCCAACCACAGGCAAGGGGGCAGCAATGATTTTCCTGAAGACTTACAGGGAACAGATAATTATGGCTGCCATGTCTGTAGCGCTGGTAACCGCCATATTTTTAGCCCTGAGGGATTTAATTTCTAGAGAAAAGTATAAAATAAACGGTTCCGATGCCGGAAATGTGCTTTTGGGCTTCAACTCCATGATGCTGGCAGAAAGATATACCAGGTACAGGAAGTTATGTATTGCATGCTGTGTTGGGGGCTTAGGGCTGGTATTTTTCCTGGTGTTTGGAAACCTTGTTTTCTCAATCATTCTGGGGGTGTGCGTGAGCGCAGTCATAGACGAGTTTGTGAGCAGTTTAAGAGAGAGGAATAACCTGAAGATGCATATGCAGACCATAAGCTTTATCAGCCATATGATACTGATGCTTAAAGCAGGAAAGACTGTAAGGCAGATATTTAAAAGTTCTGTCTTTTGGGCAAAAAACCCGCTTAAGCTGCATCTGGAAATTATGGTAAACCAGCTGGAGTCCAGTATCCCTTTCGGTGAGGCTGTGGATAATTTTTCCGCAAGGTGTGCTAGCAGTGAAATAAAGCTTTTGGCCAGTGCCTTAAAGATAAACCACAGGATAGGCGGAGACCTTATTTTCATACTGGAAAACATATCAGACTCACTGAGGCACAGCCTTAAGTCAAGGTCCAAGGCCAAAACGCTGACCATCCAGAGCCGTTTTTCTGCCACCATTATATCTTTTTTCCCCATTGCGGCTCTGGTTATGCTTTACTTTTTTATGAATGAGAGGGTAACCGCATTCTTTTCCAGCAGTTTTGCCAATGTGATACTTCTGGCAGGGGGTTTTCTGGAAATAGCAGGGATACTGGCAATGAAGAAGATAGTGGGAGGAAACCAATGATACTTTTTCTGATAATGCTTTATGTCCTGATGTGTTTTTGTATGTGGATGGCCGTCCCCAAAGGGAAAAATCCGGGAACTGGCGTTTCTTTGCCCAAAAAATCACTTCTGAAGAGAATAAGCCATATTATGGCCAGGCTGGGCAGGGTTTTCCCCAATTTGCCCAAAAGAAGGCAAAAGGGGCAGGTTTTTCCTGTAAAAAACACCCATATTGGATGGGAGTCTTTTTACGGATATAAAATGCTGTGCGCACTGCTTTTTGCTGCGGGTGCTGTGGTGGTGGCCAACACCTTTATAGTCGGAATCATCTTCGGGGCTGCGGGATTTGCAGCAGGCTTCTGGGTGCCTGACCTGCTGCTCGGTATGGAAATAAGGAAAAGGAATAAGAGCATACTGGCAGACCTTCCCTACATACTTGATCTGCTGTATATATCAACCCTTTCAGGGCAAAACATATACAGGTCTATGGAAATACTGGTGCAAAACTATGAGGGGGAGATCTGCCGCCAGTTTGATGAATTTATACAGAATATCAGGTTTGGAAGGGGAAAGGACAGCGCTTATCAAATACTGTCCCGGAAGCCGAACCCTGAACAGTTTCAGGACATTCTTAACATGCTCCAGGTTACCGAAAACTGCGGGGCAAATATTTCTGGAATACTTAAACAAAAATCGAGGCAGCTTAAATTCGAGATAACACAGGAGGTGGAAAGAAAATCAAGGAAAGTTTCACTGATGATACTCTTCCCCCTTGCTTTTTTGATACTGCCTTCTTTTGTTTTGCTGGTAGGAGGCCCGCTTATTTTTACCATAGGGGGCGAATTTATAATTTTTTAGGATGAAAGGAGGTGATGCAGGTTGGAAAAGAAATTACAGAAAGGAGGTGAAGATGATAAAGAAGATAAAGTTTTTATGTCAGAAAGGACAATCAACACTGGAGTATGCCCTGGTGATGGTGATAGCAGGAATAATCAGCGCCATACTCGTATCTGTGGGCAAACCCATGTTGATTGACATAATATCAAACGTATTTGGAAAAATATCTGAGATGGTATAGGAAAGGAGAGACAGCTAGTATGGGTAAAAAAGGACAAAGCGGCCAGGCAACACTGGAGTTTGTGCTGGTTATGCCTGTCCTTATAATCTTCATATTAGTTGTCTCTCAGTTCGGGCATATGGTTTATGTCAAAAATATCCTGGAACAGGCCTCAAGGGAGGCGGCCAGGACAGCGGCTACCACCGGCAGCCGTGATGAGGCCAGACAGCGGGCTTTGAAGTTATGCTCAGGCCTTAAGGCAGAGGGCCTGCAGATAAATGTGATGCCCCCGGATATATCGAGCTTGGCTATCGGTGATTTTGTCCAGGTGGAGGTCTCATACCGTTACGGAGGGATAGCAGACATCATAGAAGTTCTAAACAAAAAACAGGTAAGGTTAAGGTCAAAAAGCATAATGAGGGCAGAATGCGTGGGCAAAGAGGGAATATATCCCTGATTTTAATGGCAGCAACAGTATTGCTGTTCATATTTTTTCTGGTCCTGTTTGATGTATGCAGGATTTTTGTGGCCAGGGAGGAAACCAAGAATGCCTCTGATTCAGCAGTGCTGGCTGCATCCCAGAACCTGCTTTATTTTGATAAGGACCAGTGCCGGAGTATTGCCGGAGAGGTGGTTAAAGAATACGGCTGCAGCCTTATCTATTTAGAAATAGGGTATGATGAAATAGAAGCATGTGCAGAAAAAGAGCTAAACCTGTTTATCGCCCACCGGTTTGTTGGTGGGGATTCAAGGGTAAGGTCTGTATCCAGGTCCAGGGTAATATATCCCTGGGACTGGCGATTTAATTATTGTGAGTATTATAAATTTGATTTTAGGAGACAGGATGAATGAGGTAAACAGAATATTTTTTTTGGGCAATTTAACCAGGGATCCGGAACTCAAGCAAACAGAGGAAGGCAGCCCTTTTGCAGAGCTGGCCATAGCTGTAAACAAATACTGGAAAGACAGGGACGGAAAAGACATGAAGTCTGTAGATTTTATAAGCATGACCTGCTGGAACAGCCTGGCCCAGAACTGTGCAAACAGCCTCAGGAAGGGTAACAGGATTATGGCAGCCGGCCATGTGAAATTCAAGAGCACTGAAAAGGACGGCAAAAACTATACCAGGATGTTTCTGGTAGCGGATGCGGTAGCTGCCAGCCTTGAGTTCAGTGATGTAATAATTCCTGAAGGAAGCAGCTTGTAGGAAGCCGGCTTCCTTCAGAGGTTTGGTGGCAGCGGCATAATAGGAAAGTTGCATCGGGGCCTCTTTAAAAACCTGCAATTTACTCCTGGGTTTTTAAGGCGGCTCCTTTAATTATGTTTATCTAAGCAAACATTGGCAGCTGGTATTCTTATGCTGCCAGCATTAAAAAAGTCAAAGGATAAACATTATTAAATTTTTCTTGCAAGGGGATATTGGTTCAATTTTTTTATAAGGTAGCCTTTAAGCCTTTCAAAAACACTGGCATTGCCTTCCACCCCAAAGTATTCAGCTTCCCCTTATGAAAGAAACGGTACGGATATAATACAGGGG